>JAZHDE010000238.1:0-12610 GCA_036584515.1 Candidatus Cloacimonadota bacterium
CTCTATTCACTGAAAAGCCCCGGAACTTGTCCGGGGCTTTTCATATCAGAGGGCTGCTTGAGAGCCAGAAATGTGTTTATTTCATCAGCACCATGCGCCGGGTGAATTGATCTCCCCCACCGGATAGTCTGTAGTAGTAAACTCCGCTGGCCGCAGCTCTGCCGGCATTATCTCTTCCGTCCCAGAGGGCAGAATGTGTGCCTTCGGGCATAGTGGCATCCACCAGAGTCTTCACCAATTGTCCTCTTTGGTTGAAGATCTGCAGCTTGACCGGCGTGTTGCCGGCAACGCTATAGCGAATGGTCGTTGTGGGGTTGAAAGGATTGGGATAATTGGGATACAGAATGGTGGAAAAAGGTAATTCTGTGAGGTCGGCATTTGCCACAGCAGAAGAAGAGCCGCTGTCGATCCTGATGTTATCAATGGTCCAGCCCGGATCGGTGAGATCCACGTGGATGGATTCATCCACCAGTCTGAATCTCAGATTAATGGTCTGTCCGGCATAGGAAGTCAAACCTACATACTCCCTGTGGAAGCTATCCCAGAGCCCGGATTTAGTCCAGATCGCAGTCCAGGTATCACCGTTATCAGTGCTGATTTCGACCGTGCAGGGATCGTGAGTCCATTCGGTGTAAAGGTGTGAATCAAAGCTGAGCATAGTGTTTGTTCCAGAGGGAATCGTGACGCTTTGCAAAAGGCGGATGTTGACGTCTGCATTTTGAGCGTAGAAACCCCAACCACCCCAACTATCGGTGATAGCAGATCCGCCCACGGCTAGTTCGTTTTGGGTTACCCAAGGACCGGTGAGAGCCCAGTTTGTGGTGCCCTCTTCCCAGTCTTCGGTGAAAAGATTGCCGGCCGGCTGCAGCTCTATCACGACGAAATTGTAACCCTCTTCCAGAGTGACGTTGCCCAAATAGGGGTAGTAACCCTCGGCATAGACTTCCACGGGATAGGTACCCACAAAGCTGGGATGCAGGAATGTTCCGGGAGAGAGGATGGTATCCGGCTCAAGATCTCTGAAGATGATCCGGGCAGGGATCGGGTTTCCACCCGAGACGATCTCTCCGGCAAAAGCAGCGGTTGCCTTGGGTGCTAAAACTACGTTGCGGGAAGTCCAGGCAGAACCATTCACCACCACAGTGCCCACGTAATCCGTGTAGCCTTCTTTACGCACCCTAAGGGTATAGGAACCGGCTCCGATAGCACGCCAATACCTGCCGTTCAGTGGATCGCTGGTGCGAGGACGGAACCAGGGAGCGTTACGCTCTTCAATAATGATTTCGGCCTCCAGAGGATTGCCGGAAGGGTCTTTCACCGTGCCGGTGAGCATGGAGTTTGAGGGAACCGCTGTTGAATACATCAGGGCGCGATTCAAAAGCCAACGGGTGCCATTGCTGCAACGATTGACGGTATCCACCATCAAAAGGGAATCCGGTTGCAGATTACGGGTACCGCATTCGATCAGCATCTGAGCAGTGCCATATTGCTGATACATCCAGTCGTGAGTAGCACCTTTACGGCTGAGATTGGGCGTGGCCTGATAGGTTCCGCCTCCGGTTTCGGTGACTATCTGAGAGGCAATGCCAACTCCGATGGATTGGAAGAAGGCAAGATCAGGAGAGGGGCGTACATCCTTCCAATTGAAGGGATAATATAGCTTTTCAGAGAGATTCCCGGTGCGGGAGGAGTGCCAGACGATAGAATAAACAAAGCGTCTCTGATCGCAGAGAGTCTTCAGGGCTTGCACTTCAGATTCGCTCATGGGCGAGGGGCCACGGTAGTAGTCGTAAACTTCCAGGCTGCCGGGCTGCATCAGAGTGTCTCCATGCACCCAGTTGAAGCTGAGGTTGCGGTTGGGATCCACACCGTCGATATCATAACCCACCAGGGGACTGAAATCCAGGATGCCGTTGTTGTTGTTATCCCGCTTGTTTTTGCGATAGGAAGTATCCATATTGGAGGTCACAACGTTGTGTCCTTCCGGATTGAGAGTGGGAATGAACCACATATCGAGCTGTGCCAGCCAAGGATTGTTGGTAGTGAGTATCTCATGGATGTTTGCCATGGTAATCTGCAAACCCAGCACCTCTTCGGCATGTACCTGGCCGAGAAAGAGCAGAGCAGGCTTTTCCTGTTCCACGGTAACGTTTTCAGTAAGCCTTATGGCATAAATGGGAAGATTGTCCTGCTGAGAATGGCCGATAATATGCACCTTGGCCTGGTTTGGATACTGGGCTTCATAGTCATCCAGCATGTTCATCACTTCATTGTAAGTATAGTAACAGGTGGGCAGATTTTGGGCAAAAAGACCCAAGGCTGCCATGGCTAACACGATAAAAAGAATTCTCTTCATTGCTCTTGTCCTTTTAATTCTTGCACCCAGAAGCTCAAAATGTCTTCCAGATCGTCGCTGTATCCGGCGTGATCCCATGCCAGATTGCCTTCCTGATCGATTACGCAGATATAGGGTATGCCATCGAAACCAAAGCGGGAAGATACTTCCCGATCTCCTGCCAGATAGGTCATTTGATAGTCACGGGCTTGCATCAAGGCCTTGGCTCCAGCAGGATCACGCTCCCAGACGTTGATGCTAAAAACTTTCACACTGTCCGGCATGCTGGTGCGCATCCAGCGATCCAGCACTGGCATGGCCTGCATGCAGGGGCTGCACCAGGTAGCCCAGAAATCCAGAATCACGATCTGACCGCGAAAGTCTTCCAAGCGCACAATATTACCGTCGATATCCGGAAACTGGAAGAGTGGCGCCGGGCTATTCTTCCGGTTTGCCAAAGCAGCTTCTCGGATTGCTGGTAAATCTGCCTCTCTTTGCAGCCGGGCCTGATTCAAGAGCTCCTGCCAGCCATTCTGCTGCGGCAGAGCTCCCCAATTCTCTATGTTCTCCAGATTTGCAAGATTGATCTTGCCTGATGCCAGGGCAGCACTAAGCATGCTCAAAGCCTGGGCATAATTTCCTCTGGCAATCTGAATCTGAATCAAGAGATCGGAAAATCTCTCATCACCAATCAACTCCGGATTATTCAGAAGAACAAGGTCGATTCCCTCCCAATTGGAGCTGGATTTCATGGCATCAAGATAAAAATATTGATACATCATCAGACTGTCTGCAGGAGGAATCTGTCCGCTTTGAATCATGTTTGAGATCAGCTTGGGAAAGAGCTGCTCAAAAGCAGCCAGGCGTCCGGATTCCTTCACCAGCCTATCCACCCGCTCAAAATTCGCCTGAATAGCGCCGGGCTCATGCACCTGAAGGGCATAACGCTCTGCCTGAATGTATTCCTTTTTCTCCAGATGATGGCTCATCAGAGTGATCAGAAGATAATCGTCTCCGGGAAAAGTGTCCAGAGCCTGGCGTAATAGAGCCATGTCTGAATCCACAAAGCTTTGCAACTCTGCAACCAAAGAGCTATCCGGAGTATCGGAAAAATAGGAGTTCAAGTAGGCTCCGCTCAGACTGCGGTATCCCCAATAAAAGCTCTGATGAGCGTTGATCAGGGCTCTGGCTTCAGTAATTTGGCTCCTGTCATCCGTGAGGGATCTCACCCAGAGATAACGGGCTTCAGGATCGGTTTGCTGCTCCAGATAGCGGGCATGGAAGAAGCTTTGACACGCTTCCATATCCAAATCCATCCACCAGTTCTGCAGGATGCGCAGATCCTCCAAACCAGTCATCCGGGTTTTGTATTCTTCGATTACGGCAGATGCCGCATCCTTGGTAACAGTCTGTCTGATTCTTCCGGTAAACTCATCGCCCAGGGGACTGGCCACAAGGCCTGAGAGTATCATCAGAAGCATGCTGAAAACCAGCAGTTTACGTAGGCACATTTATCCTCCCTGGATATCTACTGATCTTATATGCAAGGAACAATCCAAACGGACTGCTTTTTTCAGCCCTGCAGCGATCAGCAAGAATTCTCTTGACCAAAATACACGCCACAGGCTCATATCCTGCATGAGGTATCACAGATTTATGAGAACGATGCTAGCTATTGCTGCTTTTGCAGTCTTGTTTGGCCTATTTGCCAATCTGAATCCCGCTCCGCGAAGCTATCCGGTCACGGCCCCGGAGATAGATGAATGCTCCGGCCTCGCTATGAGCATCCGTAACCCCGGTTTGCTTTATGTGCATAACGATTCCGGAGGCTCACCGACTGTTTTTGTCCTGAATCCGGAAGGGGGATTGCAGCATAAGCTTAGCTTGGAGGGAGCTCGCAATCGTGATTGGGAAGATATCGCGGTGGGCCCCGGACCTGAGACGGGGCGATCCTATGTCTTTGTGGGAGAGATTGGCGATAACAACGCCCGCTATGAACATGTTGCCATTTACCGCTTCCCAGAGCCCAGCCTCATTGGAGCCGATAGCCTCGTTATCATCAATAGCTTTGATACACTCAGGATTGAGTATGAGGATGGCCCCAGAGATGTAGAAGCCCTCTTTGTGGATCCCCGCAGCAAGGATATTTACCTGATCTCCAAGCGTGAGGCAGAAGTTGGCGTTTACCGTGTGGCCTATCCCCAAAGCACCACCGAACTCAATACAGCCACCAAAATCGCCACTCTCCCCTACAATTGGGTCACGGCGGCTGATATCTCTCCCCGGGGAGACAAAATCCTGGTCAAGACCTACACCAATGCTTATCGATACAAGCGCGGAAAACGGCAAAGCATAGCCGAAGCACTGTCCCGCAACCCCAAAGCTCTGGCCTACACGATTGAACCT
Source organism: Candidatus Cloacimonadota bacterium (assembly GCA_036584515.1). Classification (GTDB taxonomy): domain Bacteria; phylum Cloacimonadota; class Cloacimonadia; order Cloacimonadales; family Cloacimonadaceae; genus PHBP01. The sequence continues at coordinate 4,742 of JAZHDE010000238.1, forward strand.
CAGGGAGAGGCAATCTGCTTTGATCAGGATGGCAAAGGGCGCTATACCCTGAGCGAAAAACACGAAGGCGTCGAGCTGCAACTCTATTACTATCGCAAGTAGAAGTCCCTTCCCCAGAGCCCCTTTTGGTATTGTTAAGATAATTTAACCGAGTTATCGGCTTTTTTGCTTGTCAGATAAACGCTTAGCGCTAGTGTTGCTTCAGTGAGGAATCCCATGAAAGAGAAAATTTACCTGGTTGAAGACGAGATCGATATCCTGGAACTGCTCTGCCTAAACCTGGAGAGTGCCGGATACAAAGTTCGTGGCTTTGATACTGCCCTGCCCATGCTGAAGAGATTGGAAAACGATCCCCCCGATCTGCTGATCCTGGATCTGATGCTGCCGGATATGGACGGCTTTGAAGTGTGCAAAAAGCTCAAATCGGAGCCGGAAAGCGCACGTATTCCCATCATTATGCTCACTGCCAGGGTAGATCTGCAGGATAGGGTCAAAGGTTTGGACTATGGTGCGGACGATTACATCACCAAGCCGTTTGAAAATGACGAGCTACTTGCCCGGGTGCGGGCTGTACTGCGCCGTGCCTCCTGGGAAGCCGAGAAGAACGTTTTGCAAATCACTCCGGATTTCAAACTGGATTTCAACCGCTTTGAGGCTTTTCTGGAGCAGAAACGTCTGGATCTCACTCTCACGGAATTCAAGATTCTGCAGATTCTCACCAAACGTCCGGGCTGGGTCTTCAGCCGCAGCCAGATCCTCGATCTGCTCTGGGGCACGGATAAGATTGTGATTGAGCGTACCGTGGACGTTCACATTAAGAACCTCAGAGATAAGATTGGCATCTATGCTTCGATGATCAAAAACGTGCGCGGAATGGGATACAAGTTTGAGCCACAGACAGATGAGTCTGGAGCAGAGAATGGATAAATCCAGCCTCAACAAGCTGCTCGTTTTGAGCCACATCTTTCTTCTGGCAGTGCTGGCTCTGCTAGTTGCCACACGGCTTCCCGGCTTTGCCATCCTGGGAATCATGGCGCTGATGATCGGTCTGGTTTTGCTCTTTATCAGCCGTAACTTGAGAAAGCAGTACCGCCTGATCTCATCCATTGCCGATAAAATCTCTCAGGGAGATCACAGCCTGCGCATACCCGATCTGGAGCTGGAAGAATTTAACCTCTTGGGTCAGGACCTCAATACCATGCTAGCCAGCCTGGACAAAACGATTCACCATCTCGCCATCCACAGAGAAGAACTGCGCTTGGTGCTGGGTTCCATTGCTGATCCACTCTGGTCCCAAAGGCAGGATGGAAGGATAGTGTGGGCCAATCAGGCCTTTGAAAGCCTTTTTCCTGCCTACGACTCCGGGATAAAGCAAAGTCTGGCAGACGTGTGCCGGGATAAAGGCTTGCTCCGCTTGATCGTGGATAAAGCAGTGGGAGAACGGGATAGGATCTCCGAGCTTGAGATTGAAGGGCATTACTATATATTGACCGGTAATCGCAATGAAACCGCCAACCGGAGTGTTTTCCTGCTGCAAAACATCGATACCTTGCGGCAGACAGAGCGCATGAAAAGGGACTTTATCGTCAATCTGGCACACGAGCTACGCACTCCACTCACTGCCATCAAAGGTTTTTCCGAAGCCATGGAAGACCAGATTTCAAAGACTAACAAGCGCTATCTGAAGATAATCCAAAACCACACTGGCAGATTGATTCACCTGATCAAAGATCTGGAACAACTCATCAAACTGGAAAGCGCGAGCGAAATTGAAACCCAGGAGATCAATCTCTACACTTTCTTTGAAAACCTGGAACTGATCCTTTGTCCCATGGTGAGTGAGCGAGGGCTGGAACTGAAGCTGGAGCTCGCCCCCGATCTACCCCGCTTCTCTTGTGACCCCTTTAGGCTGGAACAGATATTCATTAACCTGGTGCAGAATTCTCTGCGCTACACAGAAAAGGGTGGGGTGAAGCTCTCTTGCTATGCCGAGGGAGATGAGCTTGTGATAGAAGTTCGCGATACAGGACGAGGAATAGAAGCCATTCATCTACCCCGCATCTTTGAACGCTTTTATGTTGCGGATCCCTCTCGCAACCGACAGCAGAGCGGCACCGGATTGGGCCTGCCCATAGTAAAACATATAGTTCTGCTTCACCGGGGCAGCATTTCTGCCAGCAGCATTCCCGGAGAAGGTACCAGCTTCAGGATAGTTTTGCCCATCAAGCCCGAGTAGGAACAAAGGACCGAGCTCAATGCAGAGTCATGACATACCTCCAAAAAGGCAGGACAGCAAGACTATAACCGGGTTTCCAGAGGACTTTCTTCCCTTGGCTTACAGCTTGGCCGCATCCTATCGTGATAGAGGTCTGGAGCTGGATGATCTGCGCCAGGAAGCTCTCATCGGGCTACTGAAAGCTGCAGAACATTATGATTCAGACCGGGAAGCCAAGTTTTCCACCTATGCGGTTTATTGGATAAAGAAGCAGATCATCGAAGCCTTGGAAAAGGAAAGCCGTCATTCCCTGCAAGCTTCATCGTTGGAGAACTGCCCCGAAAAACTCTGGGATAAGACTCCAGAACCGGAACTTGAACCAGTAAGCAGAATCTCACTTCCCAAGGGCTTGCCGGAGATAGAGGAAAGAGTCCTCAGAATGTCTTTGGAGCAAAAGCTTCCCCTGTGTGAAATCGCCAGAAGCCTGGGGCTATCCACCGAGCGCTGCAAACTAATCAAACTCAAAGCCCTGCGCCGGATCAGATGCAGCTTATCGAAGACTCCAGATTAATCAGTCATTAGCAAGTGATCTTCCCGATAACACAATTATAACACCATCTTATCCGTTGATTCCCATTCTTCCCAGCTGCTCCTGATTGAGTCTTGTGGAAAACCAGCCACAGTATCTACAGCTTTGCATTAAAACTTCCAGAATATCGTTCGCTTATCTGCTCATCCAAGCTATTCTCTTCAGCATGGGAAATATTTTCTAAAGGAGTGATGTATGAAAGCTTACAGACTTGTGTTGACCTGGGTTGCAGTTTTGGCTCTGATGCTCGGAGCAGCCTGCTCAAAATCCAATAGTGAAGCTGAGATCTTCAAGGCTGACTCCTTGGCGCAAGATCTTGAGACTGTCTTCAGTGAGATCGATAGCAGCATGGCACAGCAAATCAGGGTGGCTAACTACCGATTTGCCAGTGAAGCAGAGATCCGAACTCTGCTGAGCTCGGTCCAGAACGTTCATGAAGCGGTGAAGACTTCCTGCTTTGTGGATAACAAAGGGATTCTGCGCTATCTGGAGCCGGCGGAATTCAAGAGTTCCGAGGGTGCAGACGTGAGCCAGCAGGATCACAATAAGTACATGCTGGAAAACCATCAGCCTACTCTCAGTTCGGCTTTTATGGCAGTTGAAGGCTTGGCGGTTGTCACCCTGGCCCGTCCACTTTTTGACGCCGAACAGCAGTTCATTGGTTCGCTGGTGCTTACCATCGATCCTTCAGTGCTAGCTCAAAAGGTTCTAACTTTGAACAACATCCCTGCGAAGTATGAACTCTGGGCAATGGAACCAGACGGAATGATTGTCCTTGATCAGGATCCTGGGGAGATTGGCAAGAACGTCTTCTCCGATCCGCTCTATGAGCCCTACAGCGCTCTGCGTGAACTTGCCACCACCATTGCCGGAGCCATGAGTGGCGAGGGGAAGTATCTCTTTAAAGCTGCAGGAACCGATAAAGAAGTGGAAAAGCAAGCTTCCTGGGCCAGTTTTGTCTATCATAGCCGGGTTTGGAGAGTGATACTCGTAAAGGTTGCCAAATAGTCTTTTCTGGCTTCTAACTCAGTTATCCCCAAGCCGGGTCATAATCCGTGCTTGATGACCTTGCCGCGAGAAAGGTAGATAGTGCTTTCGGCAATGTTTGTGGAGAGATCTGCGATACGCTCCAGATTGCGGGAGATTCGCATCAAATGCAGATACTCTTCGATCAGAGGACCGTCTTGTTTCATGAGTTCTATCAGGTGAGAGATAATCCTCCGATTGAAGTCATCCACAATACTGTCGTTGGCACAAACCTTGCGGGCCATAGCTTCATCCTCATTGGTAAAGGCGTCCAGGCTATCTCTTAGCATCTGATTTACGGCTTTCTTCATTTCCAGAAGCTCAGGCACATGGCTCAGACTTTCCTTGCCGGTAACTACCAAAGAGCTTTCGGCAATATTGACTGCCTGATCTCCCAGCCGCTCCAGATCGTTATTGATCCGATAGATCATCAGGATTTGGCGCAGGTCTTTGGCTTCAGGTTGCTGCAGGGCGATCAGGGTAACGCATTTGTTATCGATCTCCACCTCAATCTGATTTACCCTCTTCTCAAAGGTCATAACCGCCTCACTGAAGGAATAACCAGGGTCGTAGAGACCCTCGATGGCCAGAGAGAGCATTTTGACCACCAGGCTGGCTTCGCTCAGCATGAGTTGTTTTAATTCGTGTATTTTATCGGCTAACATTGTTTTCTCCTTTATCCAAAGACGCCCTGTAGATATGCTTCTGTGCGTTTATCCGCCGGAACCGTGAAGACCTGTTCCGTGGGTCCAAATTCTATTAAATCACCCAGATACATAAAGGCAGTATAATCTGATATCCTGCCCGCCTGAGCGATGTTATGAGTCACAATCAGGATGGAGACCGAGCGGCGCAGATCCAGGCAGAGTTCTTCTATCTTGGCTGTGGATTGCGGATCAAGCGCGGAAGTGGGCTCGTCCAAAAGCAAGACCTCCGGGTTGTTTGCCAAAGCTCTGGCTATGCAGAGCCTTTGTTGCTGCCCACCGGAGAGGGACATGGCGGAGCTGTGCAGACGATCTTTGACCTCGTCCCAGAGCCAGGCAGCTTTGAGGCTTTCCTCCACTCTGGTATGGATCTCGCACTTGGTGAAGCGTCCCTGAATCTGCAGGCCGAAAGCCACATTGTTGAAGATGCTTTTTGGGAAGGGATTGGGCTTTTGAAAGACCATCCCGATCTTGGCACGCAAGCTGGAAAGATCGACCTTGGAAGAATAGATATTTGTATCTCCCACCAGCACTTCACCGCTGATCCGGGCTTCCGGAATGAGATCATTCATGCGGTTGAAACATCTCAGCAGGGTGGATTTCCCACAACCGGAAGGTCCGATCAGGGCGGTAATCTTGTGTTTGTGAACATCGAGATTGACCCGGTTTAAAACCTGTTTATCCCCAAAACTGAGGCACAGATCCTTGGTATGTATTTGTCGTTCTACCATTTTTTATTTCTCCTGATTCGAGCACGGATTAAGATTGCGATTGCACTGATGCCCAGCACCATGCTTATCAGCACCAGGGCTGTACCATAGGCCATGGGAACTTGAGCTTCCGGATGAGAACCTTCGGTCATCAGAGCATAGATGTGATAGGGCAGCGCCATCACTTCATCCAGCGGAGAGCGTGGCAAAAGCCGGGAATAGAAAGTTGCTGCAGTGAACATGATGGGCGCGGTTTCTCCTGCCACTCTGCCGATGCTGATGATGGAGCCGGTGAGAATGCCGGGAAGGGCAGAAGGCAGCAGCACCTTCAGGATGGTCTGCCTCTGGCTGGCTCCCAGGGCCAGTGAAGCATCCCTAAAATCTATTGGCACAGAGCGCAGAGCTTCCTCAGTAGCATTGATAATGATGGGCAGGGCCAGGATTGCCAAAGTGAGTGAGCCTGCCAGAAGAGAGACATTTAGCTTCATGGCACCAACGAAGACCGCCATCCCAAACAGACCATAAATGATTGAAGGCATGCCGGCAAGCGTATCGATGGCAAGCTTCACAATGCGCACCAACCAGAGAGGTCTGCCATAGCTATGGATAAAAACCGCTGTCAGGATACCCAAGGGCAAGGCTATACCGATTGAGATCACAGTGAGCCAGAAACTTCCCAGCAGAGCAGGGAAAATCCCTCCCTCGCGCATGGAATTCCGGGGTGCGGAAAAGAGGAACTCCCAGTTCACCACCTTTGCCCCCAGGCCAAAGATCTTTACGAGAAAGAGAATCAGAAAAGCGGCACTGAGAAACATCATCAGGCTGATAAATACCTGTCCTGCTAGATTGGAAAGTTTACGCTTCATTTTGCTCTCCGGTTTGCCAGATGAGAGGCTATGATATTGACCGTAAAGGTCATACAAAAAAGAATAATAGCCAGAGCAAAGAGAGAACGGTAGTGCAGGTCTCCAATCACGGTCTCCCCCATTTCCGCTGCGATAGTTGACGTGAGAGGGCGAACAGAGCTGAAGATAGAGCTGGGCATCCGGGTAGCACCTCCTGCAACCATGAGCACAACCATGGTTTCACCAATGGCACGTCCAAAACCAAGGAGAACGCTGCCAATAATCCCTCTTCCTGCTGCAGGGATCACAACTCTGCTGATGGATTCCCACTTGCTGGCACCCAAGGAAAGAGAGGCTTCACGGAGGCTTTTGGGCACTCCGGAAAGTGCGTCTTCGGACATACTGGCGATAATAGGTACCACCATCAATCCCAGGATCAGAGAGGAACTAAAGAGGTTGAGGCCAGTATCCAGATTAAAAAGCTGCCGCACCAGAGGGGCAAGAAACGCCATACCAAAGAGTCCATAGACCACCGAGGGAATTGCTGCCAGAAGCTCAATCACTGGCTTGGTAAATTCCCTCAACCGACTTCCTGCCAGTTCGGAAATGAATACTGCAGAGCCCAGACCCAGGGGAATGGCAATAATCAATGCACCCAAACTCACCAAGATTGTGCTGATAATCAGAGAGAAAGCCCCAAAATCCGCCTGAGCATGAGTGGGATACCATTCACTTCCCAGGAGTGTGCGCAGGAGAGGATAATCGCGAAAGAAAGGCAAGCCTTCTCTAAATATGCTGTAGATTATTCCAGCCAGAGCCAGGATGGTGATACCAGCTGTGAGAGCGACCAAAATTCTGAACAGAGTGTTCTTCAGTTGTTCTCTTTTGGGCTGGCAACCGCAATCCGGGAATAGCCCGGGAATTGTGTTCTTATTACTTTTCACTGCTTGTCCTTTTACTCAAACCAAGCCCTGTCCCCCCATTGGGGACAAGGCATTGGCTCTTGATGGTTCACTTAGTTCAGAGTAATGAATCCTGCTTCGCGCACCAGGGCTTGGCCGCGAGCAGATTGGATGAAGGAAATATATCTGTCCACCATTCCGGCTGCTCTACCATTGGTATACATATAGAGCTTGCGGGAAAGCGGGTAGCTTCCGTTTTTTACAGTTTCTTCATTGACCGGAATAGTATCCACGCTGATAGCATGAACACCTGCTGTGATGTATCCCAGGCCGGCATAACCAATGGCTCCGGGAGTATCAGCAACCGTTGAGACCACTGCGTTGTTGGAAGCCAGCATTTGAGCACTCGAAACCACTCTGGCACCCCGAAGGGCTTTCTCGTTGAATACTTCAAAGGTTCCGGAAGCCACGTCACGGGAGATCACCACGATGGGAAGGTTCGGACCACCCACGGCATTCCAATTTGTGACCTGACCAGTGAAGATTCTGCGAATCTGCGCCACAGTAAGGTTGCGGACAGGGTTTGAGGCATGCAGGACAATGGCAATGCCGTCATTGGCAACAGCATAACGGGTAGGATTTATCCCTCTGGCACGACACTGGGAAATCTCGCTGGATTTCATCGGACGGCTGGAATTGGCAATATCAACGGTTCCATTTTGCAGCGCTGCCACTCCCACTCCGGAGCCTCCGCCCCGCACGGAGATGTTTACTTCAGGATGAGCTTCCATAAAGGCTTCAGCAGTGGCTTGGGCAACTGGAAGCACTGTGGTAGAGCCGGAGCAGGTGATGCGAACTCTCTGAGCCAGCGCAGGGCT
>JAZHDE010000239.1:0-12648 GCA_036584515.1 Candidatus Cloacimonadota bacterium
CTGGAAGACAAGTTCGAGAACATGGGCGCCCAGATGGTCAAGGAAGTCGCCTCCAGACCACAGACAGCCCTGATGCGGTGTTCGTCACCGGAGACATTGTCAACTGCGGGCAAAAGCAGGAGTATGCCATGGCCCGCCGCATCCTGGGGCAGCTCACCATGCCCCTCTACATCATCCCGGGGAACCACGACAACAACGCCAATTTTCTCGAAGCGCTCACGGACATTTGTCCACCGCTTGAAAACGTCGGAAAGACCGGCGAGCACAACATACGCTACACCATCGAAGAGTTCCCGGTGCGCTTCATCATGCTGGATTCCTCCGTCGGAGGCGAACTGCACGGCGAGATAGGCCGCGAGCAGTTGGCTTGGCTGGAAGAGGAACTGCAAAAGGACGCGGACAGGGAAACCGCCGTGTGCATGCACCATAACCCCCTGCCTTCGGGCAACGCCCACATGGACGCGCAACCCGGATTGAGTATGCCGATGGGCGTTTGCTTGATGTGAGTAAAACAGCATCCAATCCTGGAACGACTATCATTGTGAAGGGACTCTTTAAGAATATCCCTGCCCGAAGGAAGTTCCTCCGCTCTGAAGCCTCGGAGCTCAAGCACATCCTGAAATATATCCATTATCAATCCATTATCTACCCTAATGTATCGCTGAAGCTGATCGTGGATGGGAGAGAAAAACTGAACTATGTTGCAACGACGGATCGGACAGTGAGGATGGCAGATGTCTTTGGCTCTAGCTTCTTCACAGATGATGTGATCCCGGTATCAAATAAAGTCGGAGAATACGAGGTGGAAGGCTTCATCTTTGGCTTGGAAGACCGGAGCGACAAGATTCTGGAAGTGCAGTATGTATTTGTCAATGGGCGTTTTATAAACGACCGCACTATCAAGCATGCCATCAAAGCAGCCTATGAACCATTTATCCTGAAGACCAGAGTTTGGGCCAAGGGCACCACTCCCCCTTATATCATCTTTGTCAATGTCCCGCCTGAAATGATCGATGTGAACGTGCATCCCACCAAGCAGGAAGTTCGCTTCCGTGAATCTCAGCACGTGCATGGCATGGTGCTTTCAACCCTTCGGGATGCTCTAAAGGGCTATGAACAAAGAAAGTTTGATGCTGCCCTACCCAAGTTTGAAGCTGCCAGGGAACCCGGACAGGCAAGCTTTGCCGAGCGAGAACTCTTCAAATCCAGCCTGGATATCCCCCGCTACAGCAGTTACAAAAAAGAATTTGGCAATCTCTATCAGCAGGACATCTTCAAAGAACCGGAACAAGCTCCTTCCAGACAGACAATCCCAGTCTTTAACCAGCAAAAAGCCGAAGAGACTGAGCAGATGGACCTCCTTCCTGAAGAGCCCAATGATAGTGTGAGCTTTAATCTTATTCAAAGAAACGAAGAAGACTACATCAACCCCTGGCAATTGCACAATACCTATATCTTTGTGCAGGTTGAGGATGGATTGGTGGCTATCGATCAGCATGCGGCACATGAACGGATAGTTTACGAGCGGTTGATGCATCGTTCTGCCGGTGCTCCGGCGGTGAGACAGAAATTGATCGTGCCCATCGTGATAGACATTCCCACCTACATCGCAGGAGAGATTAAGCAACTGCTGGATCAGAACTTTGAGCTGCTGGAGAAGATTGGCTTTGTACTGAAGAGATTCAGTGGCGACTCTCTGGTGGTGGAAGAGATCCCGGCTGAACTGGGTGATTGGCAGGGAGGAAAGGTCTTTGTGGAAATCCTGAAGCAACTGGAAGAGGAACTGGAAGTCAATCCGGATTTCAGGGATAGCATGGCGAAGTCCATTGCCTGTAAGTCTTCCATCAAAGCCGGGCATAAACTGAGCCGAAAGGAAATGCTGAACCTGATCAATGAGCTTTTTGCCTGCAAGGTTCCATATTTCTGTCCTCATGGCCGGCCAGTGATTATCAGGATGCCTTTGCAGGAGTTTGAGAAACGTTTTAAGCGGCTGGTATGATACCCGTCCTCATCATCGAAGGGCCTACTGCTTCCGGCAAATCTGCTCTGGCCATGGCTATGGCAGAGAGTTTGGGTAGCCATATCATCTCTGCAGATTCCCGGCAGGTCTATAAGTATCTGGATATAGGTACAGCCAAGCCGGATCAGACCGATCGGGAAAGGGTCAAGCATCATTTTGTAGATTTTCTGGAGCCGAATCAGGCTTATAATGCAGGAGCATTTGTTCAGGCAGCCGGGGAGATTATCTCCGGGCTGCACTATCAGGGACTCGTGCCAGTGATTTGTGGGGGAACGGGCTTGTATATCCGCTCTCTGCTGGAGGGACTATGCAAACTGCCTCCCATACCTGCTGTGGTGAGAGAAGAACTGATTGGCGAACTTGGCAGCAGGAGCCTGGCTGAGCTTCATGAGGAACTAAATCAAGTTGATCCTGTCTCTGCCGGAAAGATCAGCAGCAATGATAAGCAGCGAATAGTTCGGGCTCTTGAGGTTTATCGCTACACAGCCAAGCCCCTCAGTCAGCATTGGCAGGAACAGAATCCACCTCAGAGCTACCGGGCTTTTCGCATTCTGATTGCTCCTCCCAGGGAGCTTCTTTACTCCAGAATAGATTCAAGGCTGGATCAGATGCTTTCCCAAGGACTGATTGAGGAGATCAAGGCAGTTTTGCAAATGGGCTACAGCGCTCATGATCCGGGCTTGAATAGTGTTGGCTACAAAGAGTTTATCCCCTTCCTGCAGGGAGAACAGAGCCTGGGGGAAGCACTCCTACTTGCCAAGCAACACAGCCGGAATTATGCCAAGAGACAGATGACTTGGTATAGAAAACAGACTTTTGATTTGACAATCCTATCCTCAGACTTTAATTTATCTGATATAAACAGGCTGCTCTCAGACAAACTAAATCCGTCTGAGGGCCTATAAAGTCTTGAGGAACTAGATGCGAATCATTGCAAAGGTATATGACACAGACATTACAGAGAGTGATGTCTTACGAGAATGCAGCAGCTTCGTTGTTGGGGATGAAGCTCCTGATCATAATCTTCGCCAAGCTTCTCTGGCCAAACTGATTGATAGAGCCCTCCTGTTCAATGAAGCGGTAAGCAAGGGGTTTTCTGCTTCCGATGAAGAATACGACGCTCTGCTTTTGGATGTGCTGGAAAAAGAATACAGCGAGATGAAGAATGAGGATCATCAGGACAAGGCTGCCCGGGGACTGGATAAGCTCCTGAAATGCCGTATTGTACTGAAGAAGTATCTGAGTACTGTATTCAAAGAGAAGATCAGAATCACAGATGAACAGCTACGTAAATACTACGAAGAGCAGAAAGAAATCTTTATTCATGGCCCCGAAGTTCGAGCCTCTCACCTACTGATAGCAGGCACTGGAGAAGCTTCTCTAAAGCGCTGCAGAGAGGTTCTGGCTCGGATAAAAAGTCCTGAAGACTTCATCAGCCTCAGTGCTGAACACTCAGATTGTCCCAGCAACTGCAATTGCGGCGATCTGGGCTGGTTTCCCAAAGGAAGACTGGTAAAAGAGATCGAAGACAGGGCATTTTCTCAAAAGATAGACCAGATCAGCGAACCCTTTATGACTCAGCACGGTTACCATCTGCTGATGGTGACAGGAAAGCGTGAATCCCGTCCCATAGAGTTTGATGACATAAAGGAACTGCTTCGCTCCCGCTTAGTTCAAATTGAGATGGAATATACTCTGGTGAAGTTGGTGAAACAGTTACGGGATCACTGTGGAGACGCTATTCAAATCCTGGATGAAGAATACAGCTATTAGAAGCTTAGCTCCATCCCCAGATTAAAGTCCATGCCACCGGCAGGAAAGCCGTATTCCAGCATGTAATCCTCATCCGTGAAGTTTTCTAAGCCCAAATAAAACCGGTACTTGTTCCACTCTCTGCTAAGTTGCAGATCATGCACCCAGTAAGGCTTCAGCTCATGATAGTAGCCTGCAGAATCTGCTGATTGCCTCTCCCCTGTCCATGAACTCGTCTGAACCATGCTCAAACCCCAAGGCAAGACGATATTGTTTCTCATGATCACACTGTGGGAGGGACTCTCTGTTAGGATATAGCCGTCTTTCTCCTCATAATCTAGGTAGGCATAGTCCAACCTCAGTTCCCAAACTTCTCCGAACTTGCCCAGAATCCCCAGCTCGGCTCCCTGACTTTGATAAGAATAGATATTGGCATAGTGTCCCTGGTCGAGATCAATTAAGTCGCGTATTGCATTATGAAAGAGGGATGCCTCAAAGTGCAGATTCATGAATCCACAGCTCAGATTAGTATTACCGGAAAGCTCTGTCTTCAATGCTCTCTGGGCAGAGAGATCAGGATTGCCAGTGCTGGAACTGAAGAGTTGTCTCATTGTGGGTGCAGCGCTATTAACCCCGGATGATAGTGTGAGTGATGCTGCTTGATAGCCATAGCTAAGGCTGATGGCGGGCTCTGGAATAATACTAAAAGCCTCACCCAAATCATAGACACTAAGCCCAAAGGAGGTATTTATCCTGATCCTGGAACTATAGTCATAGTCTGCCGTCAGGAAGAGATTACCCGTGCTTAGATTGGAGTGTTTCCATTCCAGGTATCCTGCGTTATCCTTCCTTCGGGAATTATTTGCCTCCAGCCTGAACCCTGTATTCAGCACTAGGGCAGAGGAAGGATTCCACGCCAATCTGGGATTGATCCCCAGAGAATGGTTGTGCATTCGTGAATCCAGGGACAGCACCTGATAGCCGGGATCATTGTACTCCAAGTAACGGTCATAAGACATATCGTAGTACAATGAGGTCAGCAGGGAAAGCTCTTCTTTTAAATAGAAAACGCCGCTCATAGTGCTGTAGCTCCTATACCAATCATCGTATACCCGGTATCTTTGCTCATAGATTGAGGAAGGGACTTCCTTTCTGTCCTGGTTATTGTATCCAATAGAGAAAGATATCCTGTTCGCCAAGCCGACTTCACTTTCCACAGAAGCCTGGAGGTTGTAAGCAGTCTTCGCTGCATTGTTGCGAGGACCACCATTCTCAAAGGCAGTCTGTTCGAAGCCATCAGATAGCACGAAGCCATCAGTATGGCTCCTTGAAGCTGAAATCTTATAAGCCCAGGGACCAAAATCCCTGCCACTGCTCAGTTCGATTAGATTGGTGTTGTTGCGCTTCAGTCCTAAACCAAGGCGAAAAAGCTTTTGCTCAGCGCTTGGCTTGGTCAGCAGGTTCAGGGTACCTCCCAAGGTTCCCACTCCATAGAGAGCAGAACTTGGCCCCTTCACAATCATCACGCTGGATATGTCCGAACCCAGTATGTTATTCAGGTCGATATTTCCAAAGTAACCGCTGGTTAGGGGGCGGCCATCAACCATCACTTTCAGATCAGTCTTTCTAAACCCTCGAATGCGGATGGAACTCTCGTCCTTGGTTCCTGTTGTAGCCGTCACGCCTGGTATGCCCGTAACATAATCACGCAGGGAGAGAGAAAAACCCTCTTCTCCCTGCGTTATAGATACAAGATCGACCGTACCAATGCTTTGCCCGGGGAGATCTGCTACTACAGCAATTGGATTAAGAGTATATGTCCTCAGACTGTCCTGATCCACTGCAGATAGCAACCCTATCCCTAAAAGGGAGATAAGTAAAGCACAGGCCGGCTTCATAGCTTACTCTCCGGTGGGCATGACTGTCGATTCGAAGCCTGTCATGGATGTAGGCCTGGCAACCGTCAGATCAGCCTGATCGTGATCTGCATTGGCAAAACTGTGCTCTGCAGGAACAGCACCATAGAGCTGAATGTACTCCACTTTCTTCATTTTCTTCTGGTTATTGGGAAGATCAGCTCCGGGAAAGATGGTACGCTCTGTTTCCAAGAGATAGTAGCCCAAATTCACTGGCTCTGAGTGATAATACTTATCCGAGCCATAGCCATCGTAACATACTATACTCAGAGAGTCATAAGCGCTCACACCCTGAAGCAAATCAGAAAGCTTCACAGCAGCTTCCATTTCTCCATCCCAATTCTCAATCTGATGAATGGGAAGTCCTCTCAGTTCCACCGCTTGATCGCCTCTTCCGGTCTTCACATCGATCTTACGATACGCTCGGAATTCCAGCACGTCTCTTACTTTGTAAGCTGAGGGCAGGTTCTCGTTGAAGTGCCAAACCCGGTTGTTATCACTGGGAACCAGGAAGCAATCATTGAAGAGCGCCCAACTCAGGTCATAACCTGCATTCACACTCTGACGAGGACTCCAGCCATCGGCAGCAATAATCTCATAGGCAAAGAGATTTCTGAGATCAAGGCTGTCGGGAGCAGAATCCACCAAAGCTGCTACTGCAGCTTGATCAATAAACTGACCCAAGCGATAGCCATAAACATTGACATCAGTAGGATCATCATCCTTCTCGCTGCAAGCAAAGAGCAGCATTAGAATAATGAGTGACAACAGGACAGATATAGTCCTTTTCATTTTACCTCCACTTGGTAAAGATTGGAGGCTGGCAGCATAAAAGATTTACTGCCCGCCTTTCCCACAGGAGGCATGGCTGTTTCCGGCCATACCCTTTCGGTTTGAGTTCTTACCCACAAGGGCTTAGAATCACAAACTCGGCGTTGTGCAAAAGAGAATCATAGAGCCGGATTGTCAAGAAGGATCTGCCAAAAGAGCACATCGCAAGGGCTCCGGTGGGAAGATAAGCAGTTTAGGAACAAAACTTGCTCAATACATTATAACCAATAATATAAGGGAGAAATGAATGAGACAGACAGCAATGATCTTGGTGATGCTCCTCTGTGTGGGCATCCTTGCAGCAGCTGGTCTTGAAGAGTATCAAACCACAGCCAGCGGACTCCGTGCTGCTATCGCGGAATTGCGTGCCGCCCCACTCGTTGAAGATAACAGCCCTGACAACGACGATGGTATTGATACCATATCCTACATCAGCAAAACCTTTGCTTTACCCTACGAAAGCATTACTCTGCAGATAAATAGCATGAGATGGAACGTGTTTGACGAAGCCGGTACTTTGCTCTATACCGAAGACAATCTCAGAGCAAACACTGCCGTTGTGGCGAACAGCTTTACTTTTAGGGAGATGAGAGGCCACACAGTGAAGATTCAAGCTCAATTCACCGAAGGAAATCTCACCAGAACCTTGCACAGCATAGACTTCTCCATCGCCGGAACCAACCCTGTTAGCATCCCAGAGAGCCTCTCCCCTGCCTTTGTGCAAGCCTATGAGACTCTGGCAGACAACTGGGATACTTCCTATCTCCGTTACCTTCCTGTGGGCAGACCCAAGATGCTGATCATATCTCATGCCCCCTTGGCTCCATATCAACAGGATTATATAAACTGGAGAAAACAAAAGGGCTTTGAAGTTTACGTGCTAAACAGAGCCGATCTGGGCAACAACGTCGACCTGATCAAAGCCGGAATCGCTGCTCACTACGCAGAATACAGGGCAGATTACCTTGTTCTGTTTGGTGACGTGAACGGAACTTATTCAATTCCCACCGCATTTTTCCCCTCTCCTGAGTATCAGGAAAACGATGCCGACGACCAAACTTATGCGCTGCTCGAGGGTGATGACTATTTCCCCGAAATGCTGGTCGGTCGCTTCTCCTTTGGCAATATCTCGGAACTGATTACTATGCTCAATAAAACCGTCAGCTATGAAAAAACCCCATACATGGACGATACTACCTGGATGACAAAAGCCCTTGCAGTAGCTGGAAACTGGGCAGAAGGTACCCTGCGCCCCACAACCCCAATCCACATGTCCAGATGGCTCAGAGACAGATTATTGGATTACGGCTATGCCGCAGTCGATACTGTTTACTTCCCGCCCACCTTCCCCGGAACATCTCTGATCCAATCATCCATCAGCCAGGGTCTGCAGTATATCAGCTACCGTGGCTGGGGCGATGCCAACGGCTGGCACTATCCTTCCTTCCACAACACTGATCTAGACGTGACCTTCAACGGCCCCAAGATGCCCATTGTCTTCTCCATTGTCTGTAACACAGGTGACTTTGCTAATAACAACGTGAATCCCTGCTTCGGCGAAAAATGGATGAGAATGGGAACAACCGCAGCTCCGGGAGGAGCAATAGCCTTTGTGGGTCCCTCAGATCTCCACACCAAGACCAGATTAAATAACTCCATCTCATCCGGTGCCTTCAGATCCATTCTGGACTACGGAGTCCGTAGCTTTGGCACTAGTGTTCTGCACGGAAAGATTGAGCTCTATAAGAATTTTACCACCGAGCTGGGACCAAATGGCTATGTACCATTCTACTTCCATGTTTACAATATGCTCAGCGATCCCGCTCTCAATATGTGGTCTTTGGTTCCTCAAGTCATTCCTGAATCTGTTTTCACCAACGGCCTGACCTATGCTCAAAGTGACACTCATATCCAGATCAATGCCACCAATCTGGATGGAGCCATGATCACAGCCACCAAAGATGGACAGAACTACAGCTATGCCAAGGTCGAGCACGGGATTGCTTTGATTGCTATCGACCCCACAGAAACCGGTGATCTCTTGATTACCATCAGCAAGGAAGACATGGTACCGCTGCAAAGAACCCTTACCGTTACAGAAGCAGCTCCGCTTTCATTGAATAGCATCAACGTAGTACCTCAGGGTGCAAACTTCTCATTAAATGGTTTCCTGAAGAACAACTCCACAGGCAGCCTGACAGACATTTTTGTGGAAGCCGAATGCTACAACACAGAAATGGTAAGCTTCCCCACCAATACCTGGAGCATCGAAAACTTGGCAGCCGGGACTCAGACAGAGTTCACCATTGGCGTAAATATCAGCGAGTTCGTGAACCCCAGAAATCCTCTGATCTTCCGCCTGAAGGTCAAGCGCAACAACCAGGTGATCAGCACCCACATCTATTCCTATCAGCCCATCAACGCTCAGTTTGCTGTGCTAAATCACACTGGTGAACTTCCTTTGGGACAGAATAGCCCGATCAGCTTTGAGATCAAAAATACAGGCAATAAAGCTCTTGCCAATGCCACTTTGACGATCAATTCTCTCACCAATGCTGCTGTCGCCAGCGCCACACCCATCCAGCTGGGAGCTTTTGCGATCGGTGAGACAAAGACCATCAACACAAGTATCCAAATTGTCAGCGACACCTACGATGGTAGAAATATTCAATTGCATTTCCAGATGAATGGCTCTGATGTCTTTTTCCCCTCCCGGTTTTACACTGTTGTGGCAGGAACACCCAGTTCCACCGATCCCACCGGTCCTTGCAGTTATGGCTACTTTGCCTACGACAGCACCGATCAGGACTATCCGCAGGCTCCAGTTTATAATTGGGTGGAGATAGATCCCCTCCTGGGTGGCCAAGCAGAAACCTTCCCCTGCAAAGACGACGGCTCCAGAATAGTTAATCTGCCCTTCCAATTCCGTTACTTTGGTTTGGATTATGACCAGATCACCATCTGCAGCAACGGCTGGATGTCCTTCGGACCCACAGATATGTTCGATTTCTACAATCACTACATACCCGCTGCCCTGGGACCTAATGCCATGGTGGCAGCTTATTGGGACGACCTCAAGGGTGAAAGAACCGGATCCAATGAAGATGGCAGCGGCATTTATGCCGATATGCGTATGCTTTACTGGCACGACGTGGCAAACAACCGTTACATAGTCCAATGGAGCGATGCATACAATCAATATAACGTTGATTCAGAAGATCCTTCCCTGGAGAAGTTCCAGATTATCCTCTACCCCCGAGCCGGAAATGATGGAGACATCGTGATCCAGTACCACACCGTGGATAATCCTGGAATCACGACCAATTATTGCACTGTGGGCATCGAAAACCATCTGCAACTGGACGGACTCACCTACACCCACGGCAACGTCTATCCCATCACCTCCGCTCTTCTGCAGAACGGTCTGGCAGTGAAATTCACGACTACCCCGCCCGATACCTATGTGGCCAATGCTGATAACCACATTAGCCCCCTCTTCCGTCTGAATCAGAACTATCCCAATCCCTTCAACCCCACCACTACAATCAGCTTCCACAGTCCGGTCGCTGGTACTGTGCAAGTGGTTATCTCAAACCTCAGGGGACAAATAGTACGCACTCTTCTGAATGAGAATGTGAATAGCGGAGACCACAGCGTGGTTTGGAATGGCAAAGATGACAATGGTAACAATGTGAGTTCAGGAATATACTTCTACAGACTTCAAGTTGGCAATCATACTCTTACACGTAAGATGCTGATGATGAAATAGGTATATAATACAATCAAGATAAGCCCAGGCGTAAGCTTGGGCTTTTTTTATCTGATCTGAGTCTGGACGTGACCACACCACGCATCGTGGAGCAGTTACGATTGTTACCTGGAGCCATGGACTTATACTCTTGATGAGGGAGCTCACTTCCCTTCCGCATTTGCTTTATTCAAAAAAGCAACACTCTATAAACTGTTTCAAAGATCTAAAGGGGATCCTGGTCACGTCACTACGACATCACGTCACCACGTACTGTCCCCTCACCTCTTATAGGGGGACACTTTCCCCTCCGAGTGGACACTTTCCTGTGGAATCTTTTCCGCATTTTCTGATCTCTATATTTCGCTGAGTGTTATGAATGCCATAATTCTTTAATCAATCTTTCGTTGCTCAACGCCACATCCCGGAACTCCGCTTTTGTGGGGTGACATCTGCGGGGCGAGGTTTGCCATTCTTCCAGCCCTAGCCTCAACTACTTTATTGACAAAAATATCGGCCTTGGATTTGGTGAATCTCTTTTGGAGATTGAATAATGAATTTGAGAATAAAACTAATCCTTATGCTGCTTCTGCTGGCTCTTCTAACAGCCTGCGGAACCAATACCGATCTGGACAATGATCCGGATGATAATGATGCCCTTCTCTTCGGCACAGAAAACACGCTGGATATAGTCACTTGGAATTTACGTGAATTCCCTTGGCAGGGACAGGAAACTTTGGAAGCTTTGGCTCAGATGATACCCCGAGTCAAAGCAGATATAATCGCCCTGCAAGAGATAAACGATTATTCAGCCTTTCAGACCTTGAGTGGCATGATTCCCGGCTACAGCACATTTGTGTATTCTGCCACAAGCAGTTATCGTCTGGCTTTTATTTATAAAACAGATGCCGTGGATGTAGATTCTGTTTACACCATCTATGAGAATCAAACCAATCCCTTTCCCAGGGCACCCTATGTGCTCAAGGTCAATTGGCGGGATAACAGCTACTACGTAATCAATAACCATCTGAAAGCTTACGGTGACAACTTTATCGATGAGATGGACGATTGGGATGATGAGGTGCGCCGGCGTTTAGCTTGCCAGCTTCTGAATCAATACATCAGCACAGAGCTTCCAGATGAGAGGGTAGTGGTGCTGGGAGATATGAACGATCAAATCCAGGAACCGGTTGAGTACAATGTGTTTACTGTTTTTCTGGATCGTCCGGATGAATACCGTTTTGCCACTATGCCCATTGCTCTGAATCCGACTTTTGACACTGTTTCCTATCCGAATTCAAACAGCATTATCGATCATATTATGATCACCAACGAGCTGTATGAAGGTTTTGGAGCAGCAGGATCTGTGTGCAAAGCAATTCAGGCAGAGAAGTGGTATGGTAGCTGGACGAATTACACTTCTCAGATTTCCGACCATAGGCCGGTGGGAATCCGACTGGCTTATTAGATTCTGATGCTTTGAATGGTGCCCTGATTGATCTTCAGGGCAGGCTCACCGTGGATCATCATAATAATCCCAAGTTCCTTGCCACAACTGGGACATTGGGGGCGTGAGAAGGTTTCTGCACCTTTCAAGCCGACCTTATCCTCGGTGATACTAGCAATCATCAGCTTGATCAATCGCCCCTTCCCCGCTTTGAAATAGCGAAAAAGATGAGCTCCGCACCGGCAGTCTATATCAATGAGTTTACCGGTTCGCATAGATAGAAAGTTTCTTTATCTTGTTCCGTAGGTTTGGGCAAAACCTGAGCCAACGATGCGGGTCAGGCTTCCATCCGGGCCTGTCGCACCATAGTTAGCACTGGCCATGGCGTATCCGGTGAAGCTTATTCTACCGACTCTTTTGTAATTCATCTGATTGATAGACAGGGTATACTCGGTACCCATTCCCAAATCTGTGATAGCATTGGCAGGAATGGTGATGCTTCTGACGGAGGGGTTGAGATTGACCGAATGACCTGCAGTGTCTTCTGTATAGAAGTTGTATGCGTCTGCTCCGGCAAACTGGTATTGGCTGTTACTACTCAACTGCCAGGAGAAATATGCTTCTTCTGTGGGATCAAAGGCCGTGGGAAACTGAGCCTCTGGGACGGAGGGCAGCTTCATGATGGTTTCGGCTTTGACCTGGTCATTATAAACGAACTCAAACTCGTGCGGCACATCGGCATCAAAAACTGCGTATCCGCTCCAAAGGCCACTGCTGGCTCCCAAAAATGCCACCATGGGATATACAACCCCATCAATCTTCAGGGAAGCTGTATCATCGGGGGAAAGGAGATCGTGATTGCTATGCATGTACAATGCCGAAAAAAGGACTGTTTGATCACCCCTATCATCCACCTCTCCATATTGAAAGCTAA
>JAZHDE010000240.1:0-12622 GCA_036584515.1 Candidatus Cloacimonadota bacterium
GCGGTACAGCGACCGCCTGTACAGTAGGGGCGCTCGCCGTAGCGCCCTTTAAGTGGTGGCGTGGTGAAAGGAAATTTAGAATTCAGAATTGAGAATTGAGTTGGTAAATATGCAAATCACCCTTGAATTATTTACACTTCTCTACCCAAACACCCTTGATTTTGTGGGATATACATAGTAAAACACCCTTGAGTTTGTGCGATAATGATTGAAAAACAAGCTTGACATATATCCGGTGCCGGAATTAACTGCATCTCAAATAATGAGATGGAGTTCTGGGATGTTTTACAGGAAAGTAATAGACGAATTGAATGCCTGGGCGGACTCGCCTTATCGCAAGTCTCTGATCCTCCGGGGTGTGAGACAAGTGGGCAAAACCACTGCCATCAGGATGCTTGCGCAGCGGTATGATAACTACATCGAGTTGAACCTGGAAGAGGAGCAGGATAGGGCTCTCTTTGTCAGTGGCACTGAAGTCGATAAGGTTCTGAACCTGATCAGGCTCAGCAAGAACCTTGATGTGAAAGCCGGAAAGACTCTTCTCTTTATCGATGAAATTCAATACTCGGCTAATGCTATGCTGAGTCTAAGATACTTTTATGAGAAAATGCCTGAGCTTCACGTGGTTGCAGCAGGCTCGCTTTTGGAAGCATATCTCAGCAAGGAAAGGATGGAAGTCTCAGTGGGGCGGGTTGAGTATTTGAGGATCTATCCTCTGGACTTTGAAGAGTTTCTTCAAGCCTCACAAGCTAATATGCTTCTGGATATGTTAAGGGCGGAGCCCTATCCAAATCATGCATTGCAACCCCTGCGCGAGCAGTTCAGGACATACTGCACAATCGGAGGGATGCCTGAAGCCGTGAAAGTATGGGTCGAAACGCGGAATATCAGCCAGGTGAGAGCTATCCAGGGGGCAATAGTTCAAAGCTATCAGGATGATGTGCTCAAATACACCAGGAATTATGAGCAGGCTCAGGTCGTATCCGAGGTGATGCAGGCTGCCTATTTCAATATCTCCAGGCAGATTAGCTTTGAAGGGTTTGGGCAGACAGCCTTGAAAAGTGCAACTGTAAAGAACGCCTTCAATCTTCTCTCTCAGGTCGGATTGTTTCAGTTGCTGTACCCTGCTACAGGGGGCGGTTTGCCTATGATGCCGAACTATAGAAAGAAACCGAAGCTGATAGCTTTCGATCTTGGTATTGTGAACTACGTGCTTGGAATTCAGGACAAGTATTACACAGAGGAATCCCTCCACTCTATATACAAAGGGAATGCTATGGAGCAGATTGTAGGCCAAGAATTGATGAGCATGCAGGAAAAACACGGCTTCAGCCTGCAATACTGGGTCAGAGATGCACGTAGTTCCAGCGCTGAACTGGACTATCTGATAGCTTGGCAGGATAAACTGATACCGATTGAAGTGAAAGCCGGGAAAACCGGAACCATGAAGTCTCTTTTTATCTTCATGGATTCTTCTCCGGCAGACTTTGCTGTGAGGCTCTATGATGGTGATACTTTCGTAGAAAGAGTCAAAACTGCTTCCGGTAAAGAGTTCTCAATATTGCATTTACACTTGGGTTTGCTTACCCGGCTGTTTGAGTACTTGGAGTGGTGGCGTGGGGACGTGGTGACGCAGCTTAGAAGGTGAATTCCACTCCAAAGGTGAGTTTCTTGATGGTCTCTTCTTTGCTATTGATCACGCCGTCGTTATTGAGATCGTGATAGTGTTCGCTATACTTGCCCACCAGGTTGGCGTTGCTGGCGATCCGATAGTGGAGATGCCCGCTGATCTCGGCTCCTGGGGTGCGAAGTTTGGTGAAATTTATGTAAGGCAAGTTCTTCTGGGCATAGGAAAGGCTGGCTTCCTCCAGATTGTGGATGCAGCTGGGATAGACGGAGATCTGTCCCAAAAGAGATTTTCCGGTGCTGAGGTTTTCGCCATACATATCCTGGTAACTGGCAGTCAGGCTTGCGATATGGGGCAGTTCTGCCACCAGGCTGCCATACCATCCCACAGCCGCTTTGGCCTTTTGCAGGATCTCATCCTTGCTGCGCAGGTAATATAGCTTCTGCCCGGTGATAGGATCGGTATCGCAATAGTACTGAGCCCGTTGATCATCGTAGAGATTGTCAAAATATGCCGGTAAGAAGCCATCCGTGAAGCGGCGCAGCTCCAGATTGGCGCTCAGAATCCAGAATTTGGCACCAAAGCCGGGGAGAGCCAAACCCTGTCCGTGACCTTCGATAAAGGCCAGCTCTCCATAACTATAGAGCTGAAAATCCTCTTGATCATAAAGAGAGATCCGATAATCCAGACTGTAGGTGCGGAGCTGACGCTGGTCCCGGTATTCGGTGAGGATATCCTGAATGATCTCGGTATCGAGGCTGTAACCGTGTGTCCCGATGCCGGGATAAACCGTATCCACATAGGGATTCAGGTCGGGGCTATCGAGGTTGTTATCGCCATCGATGTCGATATCCGCTTCATCCGCCACTCCATCATCATCCGTATCGGCGGTAAACTCCGGGTTGTTTGGAAAGCTGTCATAGACGTCCGGAACGGCATCGCCATCCCTATCCCGGTATTTGCCCCACTGATTTCTATCCACCACCACATTGGCACCCAGGGTGAGAGTCTTCAGGATGGGCAGATTGGATACCGAGAGTGGCCTGATCTGGATGCGTCCCGCCAGAATCTCATTTTCCACCACATTGTGGGTAAAAAGCTCAGCGCCCAGGCCCATCATAGAAGTGTTTACGCCCAGGAAGGCGCCGGTATTGCGGACGGTGGGGTAGAGCAGGGTATTGCTGTAGCGATTCATCAATAGCCCTTGTCCCAGGCTGTAGTTATCTATATTAATAATCTTGAAATAGAGAGGATCGTTGCGGCTGGCAAAACGGAAATAGTAAAGCTTGCCCCAGAGATCCTGCAATTCGTTCCAGTCCTCGGTGCGCACATTGCCCTCGGCATCCACCAGAAAATCCAGATCCAGGCAGATATAGAACTTCCAGAGCCGGAATTCCGGCATCAAACGCACCTGAGAATAGACCACGCCATCTGCAGTTACCGAACCCAAAAAGCCGGTCATAGACTGAGAATACAGCGTATCTGCTTTGGCCTCAACCGGATCAGACGGTTGGGCGACCAGCAGAATGGGCAAAAGCAGGAACAAAGCCAAGAGCAGCTTATTCATTGGATCACTCCTTTGTAGTGTACCTCAGAATATTCACCCCAAACCTGATGTCAAGCGGAAAAGCTCTTTTCATCCGGTCATTTCAGCAGCACCATTCTTCTGGCATTGGAAAAGTGGGGAGCTTGCAGCCGGTAGAAATAGACTCCGGAGCTCACTCTTCTGTTGGTGTGATCTGTGCCGTCCCAGATGTATTTATGATGTCCGGCTTCCAGATCGGTGCGCAGCAGAGTTTTCACCAGTTGTCCGCGGATATTGTAGATTCGCAGCTCCACTTTTCCGGCTGTGGCCAGATCAAAGCTGATCGTGGTCGTGGGGTTAAAGGGATTTGGATAATTGGCATAGAGCCGGGAAACTGTGGGTGGAGGTGGGGGAGGGACGATGCTGAAGGGGAAGCTCAAGCTATCGGTTTGGCAGGGAAGGCTTTCGCCCGTGTCATAGAGGGCGAGCACTTTGTAGGTGTATCTCCCCGGAATGAGGAGAAGGTCCACAAAACAGGTGTCCTGCAGCTCGGCAAAGTCATCAAATCCGCTGGCATTGATTTTGCGCAGAACTTTGTAGCCCCTCACGGGGTAGTAGGGCTCAGGGGGTGCTTGCCAGGATAGTTGAATTGCCTCATCCGTGTGAGTCATGAGGAGGTTTTCTACTGCTTTCAATTCGATCAGATCAAAATCGTGGACTATGGAAGTGTGGCCGGGATAGACGCTCAATCCGCTCAGAATGGTGGTCTGATAACCGGGAGATTGCACTGTGAGGTCGTGCTCCCCTATGGGCAGGTAAAGCTTGTAGGCTCCCGTGCTGTCCACCGGGACGGAGTAGCCATCCTGATTCCAGACCCGGATTGTGGGCTCTGCTTTCCGATCTGACTCAAAGTGTACCTGCCCCTTCACCAATCCGGCAATGCCATCGTATCCAACCACGGCTACATCGTCGATATACCATCCCAACCCGGAGTTTTGAGCATCCGAGGCAAAAAGCCATCTGAACCTGATACCGTTTCCCAGGATATGGCTGATATTGAACCTGGCTTTGACCCAGCCCAATTGTCCGGAGTAGCCCGGGCCATCCAGGGCTTCCACATAAGAGCAGGGATAGCCTTCCGCAGGCACGAGATCGGTATACACACCATTGGAAAAGAATTGCAGTTTTCCTCCGTCCCGACCGAGCTCAGAATCCAGGTAGTGCCAAAACTCCAGAAAGCTGTTTGCCGTGACGTAGAATGGGCCGGACATCAGATATGACTGGGTGGAAGAGGGGTAATTCCCATTCAGGACAGTTCCCCATAGCTTTGAGCCGGTATGTGCCTCCACAAGCTCAGAGCTGCCCCAGGCCCAAGACTGGGTATCAGAGGGAATGTAGTTTCCGGAGTTGTTTTCAAAACTCTGGATAGAGCCGGTGCCACCCACTTTTTTAAAGGCCTGGGCAGTTTGGATGCCAGTCAAAGCTGAAGATATATTCATATAGTACGGGACATTTGTTCCGATTGGAATGGAGGGATCGATAATAACGCTGAAGGCAGCCTGTACCACAGAATTCGCCGGAACAGTCTCAAATGTGACCAGTGAATCCAGGATGGTCATATGAGTGGGATTGGCAGTGATGTAGCAAGTCAAAGCGCCTGCACTCACTGGAGAATTGTTTCTGATCAGAACCAAGAGTTCGGCGGATTCACCGGGTTCTAAAATCCCGTTATCGTTTCCGCCAGAATCGTTCATCAAGGACCCGACAAGGCTGATGAGAGGCTTCTTGACTTCTAAAGTGAGAGAGTGGTTGATGAGCTGTCCTCCGAGGTTGATCGTACAGGGCAGGACAATCAATTGATTGTTCGGACAAGAATCGGCGATGCAGACCACAAAGGGAGAATTGTTTACTGCCGTAGTACCGCTGGGAATATCCGGGTAAGTGCTGGAGGGATTGAATATGGTCAGATACTCCGACTGGTCCTCTATCGTTACGGAGATATCTCTGGCAGTTTGAATGCCTAAGTTTTTGAGCTTAAGGCCGATTTCTGCCGTCTCCCCCGGTTCCAGATATGAATCCCCATTATCGTCCATGATTACTACTTGGTTTGGTTGCAGATGAGCTTCGGAGTAAACATGAGGTACAGTGGTGATGAGAAGGGCGGTCTCATGGCTCAGGGGGGCAGCAGCCTGGGCATAGCTATTGTTAAAAGTGTATTGCAGGCCGCGGGTATTGGTGTGATCCTTGATTCCCACTGTGCAGAAATTGCCTCCCAGAGGAGTGTTACCGTTGAAACCACCCACGTCTATATTGTTGAAAATCTTATATTGAATCTTGATCATCCCATCTCCCAAACCTGTATGATAGATCAGGGGATCATAGAGGATCACCTGAAAGCTCTCGGGAGTCTCATTGTCATAGCCGTTGCGCATGTTATCCCACTGGATAACGTAGAGATAAGCAGCAGAATCATAATACTCGTAAACGTTAGCAGTGCCGGGCATGGAAAGATCGTCCCAGAATGCTGCCAGCATCGGAGCCGGTCCCTGTCCGCCCGGAAGAGTGGAATTGCGAAACTCTCCGTCGGCAGTTTCTCCAAAGGCAATGAAGCCATTGGTAGAGACTGTTATCCGGTCATATAGCACCCCGTAGTAAGAGAAAAGAAAAGGCAGATTCAGCACCCTCAGTGTCTTGGAATGCAGATCGTCTCCTTCTCCATACCATACGCCGGTATCAGAAATATCCGGGATTGCCACTCCCAAGCCTCCGAGAACAGGATTGATCTCAATCCATTCATAGACAGGGCATTCCGGATAGTCCGTATCGGTGGTGTCATAGATCAGATAGCCATACTCATCCGGTCCCAGAGGATCGTTCTGGCTCACGGTGCCCACCGGTATATTAAAGATGCAGAACTGCTCAAAACCGGCAGAGTTGTGCAGCTTGAGTTTCAAGGGTATTTGCATGCCCGGAACCAATCTGCTATCTGCTCTCAGGCTAAAGCTCTGGGCAGAAACGGCTTCTCCACCTGGCTGCACTGTGCCAAAGACAGATAGTGAATCAATCACAGTTGCCATAGTAGTCAGGGAGCTCAGAGTTCCCAGCAGATCTGATGCGTAGTAATGGCCGTCGTTGTTGATCTGCAGGCTGAGGGTGGCAGTCTCGCCAGGATCCAGAACGTTGTCTCCACCGGAGATAAGGCTGTAGTTCAAGGGTTCCAGACAGGCGTTATGAGCATCGAGATAGAAGTATCTCACCAGGTTCGTCCCAAAATCTCCGCTCAAGGAGAGGCTAAAATGAATACGTTCCACTGGGGCAAGCCCGGAGCTGATCCGGATAAGGAAGGGGCTGGTGCTGGCGGAGCTTGCTCCCGAAGCCAGGGCAGGATAATCTGCTGTGGCATCCAGGATCTCCACATGGGGGTTGGTGGTGCCAAGCTGGGCAGAAAAAGCACTCACAGCCTCATCCATGCTATTGCGGATTCCCAGCTCCAGAGCAATGGTCTCGGTGGCGTTGACAGTGGCATTCGCATTGCCTTGCGAACCTTGGCTGCCATCGTCGATGACAAGCTGAGAGGCATAATTGAGTGAGCCAGCCTGATTGTAGGTCAGGGTCTGCTGCACCGGTTTGTAGTTTGCTTTTGAAGCGGTGATAAGGATCTGGGAACTGTAGTTGGAGGGCAGATTCAGATAGGCAAAGCCATCGGCGCTGGAGAAGGCTTTGGCCAGAATGGTGTTTTCTCCGGGGCAAAAAGCAGTGACTGAAGCGCCTTCCAGAGGAGATAGATCTTCATCCAATACCTCCACTTGCAGCAGGCTGGTGCCTGCCGGAATCTCTTGGGGCAGGCCCAGGTTGATCACTTTGGGAATGCCCACCCAAGCTTCCAGGGAGGGATCTCCCATCAGATTGCACCAGTGGGAGAAAAAGCGCACGTGGAAAGGCATGGTGGAGGAATATACTGCGTGAGTATAAAGCTTACCCTGCATCAGGGCTTGTCCCATGGTTCTCATGCCATAGGTGAAGATTCCGTTCATCATTCCGATCATGAGGGCATTATTCAGAGCTGTGTGAGTGCCTGTGGTGGCCATTCCGATGCAGGAGACGGCTCCGGCCGGGACTGCTTCCGTTCCCTTGCGGACCATCTCTTCTGAAAAGGCCGTGCCGTTGAAGCTTCCTGTGCTACAGGTCAGAATCACCGAGTGAGGCAGCTTGGTGCCATTGTACAATGGATTAGTGGGACTCCAGCCGCTGACCCCGCCAATCCCCCGGTAAGTAAAGAAAGCCACTCCCTGATTCAGGCCTTGCGTCATGGTGTGATCAAAGCTCTGGGAGTATTCTTCGATGAAACTGTAGTCCGGATTGGTTTCCTCGGCGATTTCATGAATATGATGGGTCACATAGGCACAGGAAATTCCAGAATCATGGGGATCGCCGATCAGCAGCATCCGGTTTAGCCAATCCGAAGCCGGAGAGCTGATATCGACATTCTTCTCATAGGCATAAATCTTGTTCAACAAGGTACCGAGCTGAGAGTTGTCCTCTGCGGATATTCTGCCGATGAAGGCATCCACCAGATCGTCATTTCCGCTCAACAGCGTGTAGGTATCATCTCCTTCTCCATTGTAACCGGATTCAACCTCATACCAGGTGGGAACAGGGAAGTTTCCGGAGACGTCTCCCACCAGCACAATGTAATCCGGACGCGTTTCGGGATCATCATAAAGGTTTTGGATATAGGCCTTGATATCCACACTTGAGTTTCCCGTGGTACTGGTGCTGGCAACTGTGACGTCAAAGCCCTTTTGCCGCTTCCAGGCTACAAAGTCCTTTAGTTTGGCAAGGAAGACAGGGCTGTCGTATTCTCCGTGAATTACTAGCAGGCGAGGACTTTGCGGAGTCTGAACCAACTCCCGGTATTGATCGAAATTCAAGATCTGAGCTTCGTAGATCTCTTTGAAGGCATAGCTGTATGTAGTGTAGGCAGCAGGAGCAGAATCTGGATAATCCAGCTCGATGCTGACCCGTATTTTCTCATAGCAGGTGATACGGTTCTGCACGGGATTCCAGGAGATGGGGTTGGCCTGCAGGCTTAGTACCCGGAAATCCCTCAGCCAAGCCTCACCGCTATCGGTGACTTGCTCCGCAGGATACTTGGAGCTGTCACTGTAGGCTTCGGAGAGCAGCAGGGCACGGCCGGATTCAGGCAACACGGGTTTGGGACGGGAAACTGTGTAATCCCGGGGATTCAGGCATTCATAACTGATTCGATAGACAGCATTGGCAGGGATAGCCACCCTGCCGGAATATAGGGGTAGATCAGGATAGGCTTCCAATCCCGAAGCGGCTGCTCCTTCCAGATTGATCTTGGTGAAGGTGTTCCCTTCAATAGTCACGTTTTCAAATTGGGGTTCCGGAGCCAGAAGCTCGAGTACTATCCCGTCCGGCTGAGAGCTGCTGATTCTAAAAGCGTTATCCAAAGCACACAAATAGCCCCCGAGGCTCAGCAGTAATGCCAGCACCAATAGTTTTAACAGGGTAGTCCGAACGGAATCAGTTTTCCTGACCTTTCCCATCAATTCCTCCACACATTTATGATACTGCAATTCAATGCAATAATTGTTCCTCAAGGTTATGGTTTGTGCCATCTGGCTTCAAGTCATTCCCGGATAGCAAGTTGAAGGTATCCATTATTGGCTAAATCAATGGAACTCTACATATTTTAGAGCTCCATTCTGTCAACCCCGTTGACAATTTTCTGCCTCGATGGTAAACGATTGTTGTGGACGATCTGCCTCAACCTGGTGATTTGCAAGTTGGGTTGATAACTCTAAAGTGCTGGTTTGATTCTACCTGGTCTGATTAAGGGATAGATCTGAGCAGGGCACTAAAAGCATTATCGACGCCGAAATATCTTGACAAGTTGCCCCTTACTCAGAATATACTGATCAGCTTCAATCAGGAGGTAAAAATGCTATCAATTGGAAGTAAAGCAGGCAGTTATGAGATCATCTCTATCCTAGATAGCGGTGAGGAGGGGATACTGTATCTGGCCCGTGACTTTGCCAAAGAGAGTGATGAAGCTCTCTTAAGTCCGGTTGCCAGGCAGGATTCCGCACTATTTGAAAAGCTGAAGCAGGAGTTCCTTTCCGGAGCTCATACTTCTGAAAGCAAAAGAGTTTATTCCATCTTTGAAGCCGAGGGAAATTTCTATCTGGTGCTGAAATACTCTCCCGGCATGAATCTGAGCAGCCTTGAATCCAACGCTTCCACACCGCGAAAACCCATCAAAGTGGTGAGAGTTGCCAAGCCCAATCCGGCTGCCGAGCCTGTCCCGGATGCAATTCCGGAACCTGAGACCCATGCTTCTTCCACGGAGGCAAAGCCCGATCCGCCGCAGGCAAATACAGCCCCAGCCAAGCCCAAAGCCAAGGCGCGCTTTTTGGTGCCGCTTTTGATCGTTGCCGCACTGGTTGTAGTAGTGCTGGTGGTTACGGTGGGCAGGAACTTCGCTCACATGCTGCCTTCAGGCCTCAGAAAGCTGACCGGATATGTGGAAGAGAGTTCGATAAGCGATCAGGATTTTTCCTATGTGGAAGGCGGAACTTTTATGATGGGCAGTTCCAACAGCTCTGAAGCGGATGAGCGACCCGTACATCAGGTAACGGTGGGCAGTTTCTATCTGGCTAAAGCCGAGCTCACTCAAGCAGAGTGGGACGCTTTGATGCCGATCAATCCATCCAGATACCGGGGACCTGATCTACCCATTCATAATCTATCCTGGTTCGACGCTATAGATTACTGCAATCGCCGGAGTCGGGCGGAGAATCTCAAACCAGTTTACAGCATCAATGGAGAGGACAATCCTCCTCACTGGAGCGGTGGTTATGTGGAAGTGGATCAGGAAGCGAACGGCTATCGTTTGCCCACGGAAGCGGAGTGGGAATTTGCTTCCCGGGGAGGAAACTCCAGCGGAGGCTATACTTTTATAGGCTCAAACCAAGCCAATCAAGTATCCTGGCATTCCGGAAACAGCAATGGTATGCCCCACCCTGTCAAACAGCTGCAACCCAATGAACTTGGCTTGTATGATATGGGAGGGAATGCTTCTGAATACTGCCTCGATTGGTATGCCAATAATTTCTATTCCATGAGTAACGCCACCAATCCGGTGAACAATACTGCCAGCCAGGACAAAGTCTTACGAGGCGGTTCCTGGAAGTATGGCGCCCGTTTCTCAAAAGCGACAAACCGTTCTTATGACTTTCCCTGGAAAAGCTCCCTGACCAACGGGATGAGACTTTGCCGCACCAGATAAAGGAGTTTTGTGGCCAAGCTATTTAGTAAAGACTATCACGAACACTCCACTTCCTGGGTTTTTAATCATACTGTGATTGCCCTGGAGGCTGGAGAGCTCCTACATTGGAAATACCGGGATGAAGAGGGTCACGTTCACATGCGGTTCTATGCCTCTCCACAAAGACGGGAGCAATTCCCTGCAATTGTTGACCTGGTCTATGATCCAGCCAGCCAGAGCATCCTTTCACATAGCTGTAAGGATTGTCCTGAGGAAGAGAACTGCCGTCACTACCTTTCCGTGCTGCGTTATGCTTATTTCAATCTCAAGAGCGAGATTCTGGAGCTGCCCCTGGTGGAAACCTGCAACAGTCAGGCTCTGCGTGCTCCGGAAGCTCTGATCCGCAAGCTGGAAGAGGCTGCCATTCAGATCGAAGGCATCTACAATCCCGAAACCGATAAACTCAGAATCCACTACGGCACTCATCTGGCCCTGCGGCTTCCCGATCTGATCCGTCTCAGCATGGGTGAAATCCCGGAACAGATGGGCATTCGCAAACAGAAAGAAATCTTGGAGCAGGGTTCGATCCTGAGCGACGACGAGCTTCGTTTCTGGCAATATGTTCACACCAACCGGGCAGCACACAGCCAAAAATCCAGCTTTTACACCATCTATAAAAAGAGCTTCCCCACAGCCTTGGCTTTGCTGGAAAAAGCAGGACGCAAGGTGCTGGTGAAAGAGACCGAGGAGGAGCTGTATTTTCATCCTCAGCCCTATCCTCTCAGCCTGCGGATCGAGCCGGCGGGCAGGAAGAACTTCCGGCTCAATGCCGTGATTGTGGATGAGCTTTCCACCTGGTTTGAAGGCTTCCCCACCTGGCTGTTCTTCCGCAACCAAATCTATAAAACCTGGCTGCCTCTGGGCAATTCTCAGATCGACAGACTCTTTTCAAATGATCTGATCCTTTCCGGCAGAGATCTGGTCTATTACCGCACTCTGGTCTATCATGAACTGCGTAAATACGATATATATCTGGATTTTGATGAGCGCATAGTGTTGCCTGCCATCGTGGATGAAATCCCCAAGGTGCAGATTCAACTGCGCAGGATGGGCGAGGCCTATATCCTAAAAGGCAATCTGCTCTATCCCGATGGTGAGACGCTACCTATCTCGATCTTGAGATTCCGCTCTCCGTTAGTTCGCTTTCAGACGGATCTGGAAGCCGGGGAGACCGATTGCTGGTATCGCATCCCGGCCTCGGTGAGCGAGCAGGTGGAGGAACTCTACAAAAGCCTGCCCAAGGCCGATCTGAACCGTCTCGAGGAGTATAGCGAATTGCTCTTTGAAGACAGCTCTGCCATTGAACAGCTCAAGAAAAGCGTCTTTGAGCTCAGTGAAAAGGATTGGGATATCCAGATCGACTCGGAAATCGAGCGTGATTTTGTCTATAAAGCTCATCTGGAAGTGGAGCTCAATGCCAGCCGTTCCGACGAGATAGAGTGGTTCAACTACGAGCTCAGTTACCGTTACAAAGACCTCAGTTTCAGCCATGACGAGCTGCGCAAATACTTCAAATCCGGCTCGGAATACCTGCATACTCAAGATGGCCGGATGATCTTTATCAGCAACCCGGACGTCTTTTTCGACATGGAGAAGATGATTGCCCGCAGCGAAGCCAGAGCCGATGCGACCTATCGAGCCCGTTTGATGAACATTCCCTACTATCAAAGGCTGATGCAGGATAATCCCGAGATGCGCATCCTGGGAGATGAGTATCTGCAGCAGATGTTCAGTGAGCTTCTGGCACGCAAACAGCACAAGGAAGACAGCCTGCCCCTATATTTGCAGACAGTGCTCCGCGGATATCAGAAAGCCGGACACTCCTGGCTGAAGATGCTTGCCAAGTATAGGCTCAATGGTATTCTTGCCGATGAGATGGGCTTGGGGAAGACTGTGCAGACTCTCTCCGTGCTGAGCTCTGCTCCCTCCGATAGCTGCAGCCTGGTGATCTGCCCCAAAACCCTGCTCTATAACTGGGCGGCTGAGATCGAGAAGTTTCACACCAATATCCGTTATCTGGTGGTGGAAGGCAACCGCGAAGAGCGGCAAAGCCTGCTCGCCACTCCCAATGTGCAGCTTATCATCATGTCCTATTCTCTGGTGCTCAATGAGATCA
>JAZHDE010000241.1:0-12520 GCA_036584515.1 Candidatus Cloacimonadota bacterium
GATGATTATTGCGATGATCCACTGAGTCCCATCGGGACGGCATTTTAGATAATTAATGCACTATAGGACAGACATTTAACTTCATCTGAAATGCCGTCCCGATGGGACTCTATCGGCAGGCTTCAGGAATTCGGGTTCTATCTAAAATACCGTCCCGATGGGACTCAGAATGAGTAAGCGCATAGCTGGGAGACTAAAGGGCTTTCACAAGGATTGCAGGATTGGAGGATTAGAAGGATTGGGTTCACAGTGTCCATTCTGTCCATATCGTCCAACAAAGTCCATTTTGTCCATTAGAAGGTGCCCAACAGATGACGCCCCTTCAGGGCTTGGATCCGGGTGAGCTGCGGGTTCGATGGGTTGCCACCCATCGCTTGCAGATGACGCCCCTTCAGGGCTTGTTTCCGGGTGAGCTGCGGGTTCGATGGGTTGCCACCCATCGCTTGCAGATGATCGCCCCTTCAGGGCTATCATCCTCCATAACTCCTTGTAGATATCTCTTTCCCTCTTTGCCTCTATTTTAATAAAAAAAAGCTCTGTTTCCCAGCCCAACCCGCGAAGCGTCCCCCGTCTACAGAAAGAGATTGACAAGTATTGCCCCAATTACGCTAAGGTAAAAACATGAGGTGCTGCACTATGCGGCCGCAAGATGAATGGTGGAAGATGACAAAAGAAGAACTTAATGCATTGGGACTGGATTGGGTTCCGGAGCTGCTCCGGGGCGAGGGAGAGTTTCTGGCCGGAGCTTTGCGTCTGGGTTTGAAGACCGACGCAGCGGACGCCAAGCGCATCAGTGCCGACTATGCCCGGATCAGTATCCTGGCCGGTAAACTGCGGGACAAGGCTTTCTGGTCTAAGCTCAGCTATCTTCTGGAAGCTTTAAATCTGCCGCCCAAGCTCAAGAATTCCACCTTTCTGGGTATCACGGAACTCTTTGAACTCAAGTGTTTTGTTTATTACTATCAACAGCTTAGAGAGCTGGCTCAGGCTTTGCCCTACAGTCTGCCGGATCTGGAGGCAGTATTCCAAATGCTGGATCCCGAGGCCAGCGGACAGCCCGGTTTCCGGCTCAGTCCCGCCTTTTCTCCTGCTCTGCAAGAGGCAAGCCGCAAGCTGGAGGAACTGGGTCTCAAATACAAGAAAATCCGCGCTGAAGACCTGCAAAAAGCCAGCGCCAAGCTTCAGGAAGCTGGTTATCAACCCCTTAAAAATACAGAATTTATCCTCTCCCGTTCGCAGGCCGCACTGATAGCTTTGGTGGAGAGCAGCGGCTCTTTCCTGCGCAGCTCGGAGAATGTGGCAAATCTTAGTTATCGCCTTGCCAATAGTGCTGCTGCCGAGAAGATTATGTTGGAGATGAGCCAGATTCGCAGCACTCAGCACGAAGCCGAAGAGGAAGTGCTGGAGAATTTGAATGCCAGCCTGAAGAATCATATCAGCAGCCTGAATCAGGCTCTGGCGCAGAGTCTGGAGCTGGGCTGGGACTTCCTGCGGGCACGGTTTGCAAACCGCTACGGCTGCTGTATTCCCAAGCTTTCCAAGAGGGGCAGGATTGCCTTGAAAGGACTGCGCAACCTCAAGCAGGAAAATCTTTTAAAAGAATCCGGACAGAGCTATCAGAAGCAAGACCTGCTTTTTTCGAACCGCATAAACCTCATTACAGGACCCAATATGGGCGGGAAAACCGTGTTGCTGCAGGCTCTGGGACAGTGTGCCCGTTTGCTGCATTGGGCAATTCCCCTGCCCGCGGAGGAGGCGGAACTGCCGCTCTGGGACTTTGTCTATTACAATCACGATAGCCCCCGGGACAACCTCAGCTCCTTCGGACGGGAGATCGTCTCCCTGCACCGGGCTTTGGCAAAGGGAACGGGCGGTCTGTTCTTATTGGATGAATTTGCCAAGGGCACCAATCCTGCCGAGGCGGAAGCGCTCAGTTCTGCCGTGCTGCTGCATCTTCTGGAGCGGGGTAGCACCTGCGTGGCAGCCACTCATTTCAGCGCACCGGCGCATTTGGAGGGAGTGGATCAATTTATGATGGCGGGGCTTGATGCTGCTATGCTGAAGAGCCTGAGTAAGATGGCTGATCTGTCCAAGCGGCTCAAAGTGCTTTCCGAGGCCATGGATTACCGTTTGATCAAGCTGAAAAAAGGGCAAAATCCTGCCCGGGCAGCTTTGGAGATTGCCAGAGCTCTGGGCTTGGACGAGGAGATTATTAAACTGGCGGAGAAAAAGTGACGATTAGCGTGAAAGAAGTCTGCGAGCTGGCTCTGGAGACGGGGCGCATCATGCTGCAAAATGGCGGTACTACAAACCGCTGTGAGAAGATGATGACCACCGTCTGCAGCTCCTATGGTTACGACCGCACGGAGTCCTTCGTGACACCTACGGGTATCTTTCTCACGGTGATGGATAGGGATGGAAACGCCATCACGCAGATCAAGAGGATCGAAGGACGCAGGATCGATCTGGGCAAGGTGAGCCAACTCAGCCGCATCATTATCGAGCTGCGCAATTGCCGCAAGAAAGGTGATGAGTGCTGCAGCTACAAGACTCTTTTGGCCAAGCTCAAGGAAGTGGATAAACACGATCCCTGGCCGGAGTGGCTGAAGCTCTTTCTGGGCGGGATGACCGCCGGTTGCTTCTGTCTGCTCTTTGGTGGAAGCTGGGCGGAGTTTGCCGTTGCCTATGCCGTTGGTATCCTGGTGAGTATTTCCCTGCGGCTGATCGCGCTCCTGCAGGTGAATAACTTCCTGCTGCATGCCTTGGGAGCGGCGCTGGTGGTGGTCTTTGCCAAGCTGCTGGATACCTGGATCGTGGGCATCAAGCTGGATAACATCATCATCGGGGGAATCATGCT
The DNA here is from genome assembly GCA_036584515.1 of Candidatus Cloacimonadota bacterium. Lineage (GTDB taxonomy): Bacteria > Cloacimonadota > Cloacimonadia > Cloacimonadales > Cloacimonadaceae > PHBP01. Next base: position 2,858 of record JAZHDE010000241.1, read on the forward strand.
ATTGGTGCCGGGACTGGCGATTACAAACGCCATCCGCGATACCATGAGCGGGGATCTGGTTTCCGGGACGGCCCGGGGCGTGGAAGCCTTTCTGCTTTCTGTGGCAATTGCTGCCGGAAGTGGCTCCATGCTAAAGATTTGGGCCTTGGTGGGCTACTAAATGAGACCCTTTGATTCATTTACACTGATGCAATTTGCCTGGGCATTTCTGTCCATTCTGGGCTTTTCCATCCGCAGTAATCTGAAGGGAAGCAAGGTTTTCTTCACCTCTTTGGGTGGGGGATTGGCCTGGGCGATTTATCTGATAAGTCTTTATTACACAAAGTCTCCCTTGCTTTCGGTCTTCATTTCGACTATTATAGTATGTAGTTACTCGGAAGTGGTGGCACCCAGATTCAAGGTTCCAGTCTCGGTCTTTGTGATCTGCGTGATCATCCCTCTGGTGCCCGGAAGCGGCTTGTATTATTCCATGCGTGCCTATCTCGATCACGATCTGGTGGGTGCTTCGGAGAAGCTTTTGCAGACTCTCCTGATTGCCGGAACAATCGCTGTGGGAATCGCTATCGTCTCTTCCATCACCAATCTTATCAACCGGGTGATCAACCGGTTTTGAGCTCTGTCAAGCAGTATCAAGCCGGATTAACAAGGAGTATATAAAATTATGTTTAAATCCATAAAACAAAGTCAGATGGAGGAGAGAATCCTCAAAAAGCTGGAAGGCAAGCCCAGGGAAGCCATAGAGCTGCTCTTTGCCGATGAAGCTCTGCAATCCTTGCAGGAATATGCCAATATCGTATCCATCAAACGCCTGGGCTACAACGACCACGGTCCGGTGCACATGCGTAAGGCTACTTACAACACTATCAAGATGTTTCATCTCTTGCGGGAAGCAGGGGTCAAAATGAATCTGGAAACCGAAGGCCTGGGCAGCAATGAAGATTCGCTGGTAGCAGTGGTTTTTGCATCTCTTTTGCACGATCTGGGCATGTCCATAGCCCGGGATTCGCATGAGATGCTCAGTATCCAACTGGCTCTGCCCTATATCGATAAGACTCTGGATGCGATCTATCCGCCCGACGCTCTGATGCTAAAGACAGCGCTGCGTTCGCTGGCAATAGAAGGTATCTTTGGGCACATGGCAAACCGTAAGATCCACTCTTTGGAGGCAGGATTGGTGCTGATCGGAGACGGCAGCGACATGGAAAAAGGCCGTGCCCGCATCCCCAGTATCCTCTCCAATGCTCCCAAAGTGGGGGATATCCACCGCACCTCTGCCAGTGCTATCCAAAAGGTCAAGATTGCCAAAGGTGAGGAGAAACCCATCAGGATCACGGTCGAGATGAGTGCTTCCGTGGGCTTCTTTCAGATCGAGGAAGTCTTCTTTCCCAAGATCAATATCAGTCCCGTCAAACCCTATATCGAGCTCTACGCCGGAGTACCCGAGCGGGAGATGCTAAAGTATTTGTAAATAACCACTATAGAGGTAATACCATGTCCAGAACCGGGCTCTTGCTCCTAGTCTTTCTAGTTGTCACATCCGTGCTTTCCGCCCTGCCTGCCGAGCTCACGGCAGAGGGTAATCCCACCCTGTATCAAAGCCTGCGTGAGAAGGCTCTGGACAATCTCAGCCTGCTGCCCCGCAATCGGCAGAGGGGTTATCAGGGGCTTCTGGAGCGCTATCCGGATGCTCTGATGGCGTATCTGATAGCTTATGAGCCGGATGCTAACCTGGCCATGAGTAATCACCATAATATCTATAGCAATTACCTGGCAACGGCTGAAGTGCTGGAATACACAGGCTTGCACTACTCGCCGGAGTTCTTCCTCTCCTATGTGGCCAAGATTACCGTTTCGGACGAGCCTATCTCGCTCTATCGCAGTTTGTTCCTCAATCACGGCCTGGGAGATATCCTGGTCAACTATCCTGATATTACGGAACGCTACCGTCAGGTGGCACTCTGGTGTGTGGAAAAGCTGCGCTTTCAGCCCACGTCGGGAAGGGATCAAAGTCCTGTAGATATCGCTTTTTACTCCCTCACCGGACGCTGCGAAGAGATGCAGATTCTCTTTGTGGCAGCAGCCCGCACTGTGGGCATCCCCTCCCGTCCTGCTTCCACTCCCTGGTGGGCTCATATAGACAACAACCACGCCTGGGCAGAGATCTTTATCGATGGCGGCTGGCATTATACCGGGGATATGGATGGCGCTTATTTTCCGGATCAGACTTGGTTCAGCGGTATGATCGACAAGACTGTGCTGATCCTCGCTGATGGCTCTCTGGCAGCAGAGGGTGAGGAGGTGCTGGGGCGGGGACGCTATGATACCACGATCAATTCCATCCGCAACTACGCCAAAGAGCGCACCAGAACTATCTCTATCAGATCGCAGAACTCCGATGGCACAGGCATAGATGACCTTTTGATCACGCCTCTGGTCTATAACTGGGGTAGCTTGCGCGCTATCACCACCATGCAGGCAGACAGCTTGGGCAGCAGAACCCTCAGCGTGGGGCGTGGTGCCTTCTTTTTGATGCTGTCCAAGGGTGAGGAACGTGCCCTGGTGCCGGTTCCCTCAGGCTCATCCAATCTGCTTATCCTGGCTGTGTCCGGTGATGCTCCCGTGGGGATGATCCCGATCTCAACCAAGATTGCCCGCTTAAGCACAGAACGCTTGCCGGATCAGGACCTGGTGATGGATTATCCCGGCAATGAGATGAACTGGCAGCAGGCACCTGAGAGCTGGAACTTGGCCGCAAACGAGGCAAAAGCCAGGATAGCGGCAGAACTGGAAGCCTTTGAGACTCGCAGCCTGCCTCCCTTGGTAGAGCCTTCTGACAGCCTTTTTGCTACAGTGTATCGAGGCACCAGGGGAAAATGGTGTAGTTTCCTTGATTTTTATGACGCGTATGATTCGCTCCCTCAAGACTTCCTGGAGCTCTTGGCAGAAGGTGATCCCAAGCTGCTCTGGCAGGCAAATAGCTATCTTCTGGAAGCCTTATATAACTTCTACAGGGAGCATAAGGACAAGCTGGCAACTCTCTCTCCCGAAGACCGCCAGATCCTCTTTGACCCAGTCGTCTATTTTGAAGAACTGCCTTTCCCCTTTAAACCTTTATCTAAAAGACCGCAGCTCTATCCCGGCTGGTTCAGGGTGCGGGGATATACAGACATGCAGAAGACCGAGAGAGTGGTCGCCAAGCTCTCCAGACGCTTCCGCATCGATGCCTCCAAAGCTCTTTCTGGCTTGCTTCCCCTGCATATTGCTGCTCAGCAGAGGTATCTGAATGGCTATCAGTTCCGCATCCTGGTTGTCTCAGCGCTCAAAGCCAATGGCATCCCTGCTCAGTTCAGCCGCATTCCGGATACCATTGAAGTGCTGCTGGATAGTGAGTGGCAGTATTACAATGTGACTACAAACTGCATCTTTGATCCCTCTCAAAGCACAGAGGAAGAAAGCGTTACCAGAATCCTCAAGATCACCGATCAGGAAGGATCCCCCCTGCATCTGGCCCCCGAGCAGATGAATCTCTCGATCGTCTCGGGACAGCAGCTCTATCCCGTCAACCGGGAGATAAGTTACAAGGGCAATGGCTATTACGAAGCCCCTATCCCCACCGGTGGCATCTTCTTGCAGATCGGTTACCGGGTATCGGAGTCCCGCACGATCTACAAACTCAGTTGGCTGGAACCGGGGGAGGAAGCTTTTGCCATCAGTCTGGAGCAGTATCCTAAAGCTTGGGTAGAGGCAGATCCGGCTACCCTGGCGCTGTTGGAAGGGGTGGATACCACAGGTTTTGATGCCATTGTACTGGGGCACTATGCTCAGGAAAACAGTATCCGCATTATGAATAAGATACTGGAATCTGTCGATCGTGTACTCTTTCTGGATTATGGCAGCGTTCCGGACGCTGGTGTCCATCGCACAGCTCCCGCTTGGCAGGAACTGGTGCAACAGGATGACTCTAACGCCCAGCGCACCATCACTCTGATCAGATCAGAGGATGGTTGGCAGGCTTATGAAGGTTTTTGGGAAAGGCTTCCTTCCGAAGATTAGAAGTAGCGAAGCCAGATAAAGACAGAGGAGATCAGGATCGAATTCAGGGTAAAGATCGCTCCGATCTTGGTGAATTCTTTGAAGCTGATGGGGAAGCCGTTGCGCTGAGCTATGCCTGCAGCCACGATATTGGCTGAAGCACCGATCAAGGTTCCATTACCACCCAGGCAGGTACCCAGCGCCAAAGACCACCACAGCGGGTGCATGGCACTGGCAGGCAGGTGATTAGCCTGAAAGACCGTGCCAATCTTTTCCAGCAGAGGAATCATGGCAGCCACAAAGGGAACGTTGTCGATAATAGCGCTGAACAAACCTGAAAGCCAGAGGATGGCAAAGGAGGTGGATTTGGGCTCACTATTGGTAAGTGCCAGTACCTTTTGTGCCATGCTGTCGATAAAGCCGGTCTCCACCAGGGATTCCACAATCATAAAGAGTCCCATGAAGAAGAAGATAGTGGTCCAATCTATATCCTGAGTGAGCACTTTATCCACTTTCTTGCGGTTGTTCATCAGCATCATAGCCAGTCCGGCGGTCATGGCAACCGTGGCTGTGCCGAGATGAATAACGCTTTGCAGAGCCAGGGCAGTCAGCATCAGAACGAGTATAATCGTGCCAAAGAGCAGTTTCCGCTTATCTTTGATCAGACTGGTCTCTTTGTATTCCATCAGTTTCACGCGGTTCTGGTTTGTAACTCGCATGGATTTGCCATAGAGCAGCCAGATCAGTCCCAGCGAGGAGAAGGTGATTATCAACACCGGCGGTGTGAGATTAATGATAAAATCCATGAAGTTGTAGCTTGTGGCGCTACCGATCAGGATATTGGGCGGATCACCGATCATGGTGGCCGCACCGCCCATATTGGAGGCGATCACCATGGTGATAATGAAGGGGATGGGCGAGATCTTCAGCTCATGAGCGATCAAGAGCACAATGGGCACCAGGATCATGATGGAGGTCACACTGCCCATAAAGGCAGAGATAAAAGCTGTGGCCAGAAACATATACATCATTATCCTGAGGGGATAGCCCTTGGCCAGCTTGGCAGTCTTGATGGCGATGTACATAAAGACTCCGGTATCCTTGAGCACGCTGATCACCATCATCATGCCGATCAGAAAGAAGATAACATTCCAGTCGATAGCCTTAAAAGCGACGTCTTGATGGACAATCCCAGTGAGCACAATAAGGAATCCGCCCACCATGGCAGCCAGCATTTTATTGATCCATTCGGTGATGATCAGCACGTAGGTAAGCGCGAAGATGACTAGGGCAACAAGCATTAGAGACATTTGTTCCTACGCCCTTATCACTTTCTTAAAGATATCCATGGCGCTGATGATCCCGGCCAAATGACCGTTTTGCACCACGGCGAAGAAGCGCTTGCTCTTCTGAATCATCTCGTGTGAGGCTTCTATGATGGAGGTATCCGGGCTCAGAGTATCCTGATCCCGGCGCATGATATCGGCCACCTGGAGCAGATCTTCCTGCTCAAAGAGATTCTCCAGAGGCTCGTAACTACTAAGGAAATTAAGGTTGTCCAGCATCATCAGATAATCCGGCACGCCCACTTTCAGCAGGCAGAGGATATCCACCTCGCCCAGGTAGCGCCCGCGTTCATCCACCACCGGCATGAAGGCTTGGTTATGCTCGTTCATGAGGCTGGCGAGTTCGCGCAGATTCTGATCCGGCATGATGGAGATGGGGTTGGATTCCATAATATCGGAGATGGTGAGGTTTTCTTTGATCGTAATCCCAAAGCGTTTGATGGCAGCGATCAGGCTGTGGCCATCCTTCTGCCCACGCAAGGTCTTCATGGCTTCCTCATCCTTGGAAAGCTTCAAAAGAGCTGAAACGATGTTCAAATACAGGCGGGAAGCTGCCTTTTCTGTGATGAAGAGCACGATCACGTGAACGGGTGTGCCTTCGTAATCTATGGGATGCTCCAGAAAACAGATAGAGATCAGAGTATCGTCAAAACCATCCATCCGCACATGCGGCAGAGCAATGCCGGTGGGATAGGCAGTGGTCGATTCTTCGTCACGCGCCAGGATCATATCCACCAAACGGGTTCCGCAGGTGGGCAGCGGGTAATGGTTGCAGATCCGGGTGACCATATCGTGATAGATCTCTTCCCGGGTCCTGACTCTGCTTTCAAAGAAGATCGTCTTGGCATCCAAGTAATTAGCTAATAACATTTTATCCTCATTTATCGTGTATGAGAGAGAAGGTTAAACCAGCCCTGCTTAATGGTCAAGCGATTTCCTTAAAGGCAGCTCTGCCAAGGGCTCAGGGCTCAGATCACCAGACGGCAAGCCGCAACTGAAGCTCTTCATAATCCCAGCCACCACTTTTCCCATTCTCTTGATCCGCTTCCAGACAGTTCTGCCGCGAGATCAACCCGCCATATCGCCCCAAAAATCCAAAAAAAGAGCTTGACCTTTTTGAGCCGGGAAGGAAACTTGGGCAAAATACTCTAAGGAGCCCCAAAATGGCAGTTAAGATTGATAAAGACACCTGCATCGGCTGCGAAGCCTGCGTTGGCGTTTGCCCCGTGAGCGCCCTCTCCATGGTTGATGGAAAGGCCGATTGCGACGAAAGCACCTGCATCGATTGCGGAGCCTGCATCGGCACTTGCCCTGTGCAAGCCATTTCCGAATAAGACTTGTGTAGTCATGTAACCGATTTGAAGAAGCCGGCCTCTGCGTCGGCTTTTTCTCTTTTTACCACAGAGTATTCAGCAAGAAGGAGCTTATGATGAAACAGCTGGCTTTAGCCATGATATTAATCTTCAGCCTTGGATGCCTCACCGCCATAGAAGTGAGCGGAAATCAATCCGGCGTCTGGGATCCGATCAACAATCCCTACCAAGTGGTAGGCGCTATCACAGTTCCCGCCGGACAGAACCTCGAAATCCTTGCCGGAGTGGAAGTGCAGATCATGGGAAGCTTTCAGATCACTGTGGCTGGCACCATGCAAGCCGTTGGCACCGAAGCCGATAGCATCAGATTTGTCAATACCATCCAGCCCGGTCTCTGGCCCGGCTTGCGCTTTGAAAACGAGACTCAGGCCAGCTTCGTGGAACACATCTCTGTGGAATATGCCACCATTGGTATTCGCTGCATGAATTCTCCCATGACCATCTCCCAGAGCCGCTTCGACCACTGTGAAAAAGGCATGGAACTCTATGCCATCGGAGAAGCAGAACCCAATACTGTGACCGTGGAAAACTGCCTGATCGAGAACTGCATCCAAAACGGCATCCTGATAGCTCAGAACAGTGCCGCTGCCATTCTCAACAACGAGATCAGATACAACGGCACCGGAGCTCAGTTCCGTGCCGCCATCCAGCTTTCCAATCAATCCGCAGGAGGCTCCAACGATCCCCTGATCGATGGCAATCATATTCATCACAACTTCAAACAGGGCATCTCCGCCTGGGACGTTGCCACCTCCAATGCCATCAACCCCACTATCACCAATAACATCATAGAATATAACTACACAGGCATTTACTATCTGCAAGCCTCCGGCTATTGTGCCGACAACCAGATTAATAACAACTTCATCCCCGGCGATATGAACAGCGGTGCCGGCGTGATGGTCTCCGGAATCACTTCCACCCCCTATTTTGAGCGCAATACTATCAGCGGCAACTATGCCGGGCTCTATATTACGAACAACGCCATGCCCGTGCTGGGCGATCTTTCCATCTACCACAGTTGGGCTCAGGGAGAGAACTATATCCGGGATAATATCGATGCCACGGGCAATAACAATGCCATCTTCTGCGGGGCTTATCCCAATGCCAACAACATTATCAAAGCCGAAAACAACTATTGGGATTTCAATACTTTAGATCAGATCAATTCCGTGATCATGGATCACACGGATTCTGCCGCCCTGCCCACGATAGATTTTGATCCCTGGCTGGAAGAGGTGCAGGAAACGGTGATCACGGGCTCAGTGATCGGCGACATAACTGAGAGTTCGGTACGGCTGGAACTGGTCTCCGTTGCCACCGGACTGGTGATCGGGACCCACGATTTGGAGCTGACTAACGAGATTAACTGGGTTTTCACGCCCATAGAACCGTTTTACGCAGTTGTTACCATCAATGACGCATCAAGTGTGCAATATGGTGCTTCGGGTGGCATTGATGAGCCCACAATCTTTGATCCTGCGGCCGGATACCTGATCAATCTGGGCCAGATCATCTGCTCGGAAACCCCTCCCGATAGCTGGATCAGGATAGATGCTCCCGTGATGCAGGAAGGCCTGCTCACCTACCCGGTGCGTAGTGGTTTCTTTGTATATCACTGGAATACTACAGAATATCTCTATCAGGACGGCGATTATCTGAAGCTCTATAAGCTCGAGCAAAAGCCTGGAACTTCCACGGAAATTTACTCCTACGTTTATCCCGAGGCACACCGCACTTGGGAGAAGATCTTCAATGTCCTTGCCGGAGATACCTGGACCAAGAGATTGGCTTTTCTGACTATTGCAGAGCCGATCCTTATGGATCTGGATGTTACTGCCTATGAAGTGAGCAGGAACGATGGGGAAACCAGCTTGATGCTCAGCTACCTTCTGGCTGATGGCAGGGAGTACAGCCAGAAGGTCTATGCTCCAAATGAAACTCTGTTCTACCAGCGCTATAATGCCGGTCCCGGCACCTGCTATTCTCAAATGTATGGAGCCTATGAACTGCTTCCGGTCACCGTTGAACCCGATGGCAGCCTCTTTCCTCTGGCAGCAGGAAATAGTTACCTGCTGCATAACCGAGTATTATCTTACGATCCCACGGAACTGGTCTATGATGTGGCAGCTCTTGCGGGCGATCCCCGCCTGGTGAAACTCTACTGGCAGCCCATAGCCTATGATGGTGGAATCTATAGCAATTACAAGATTTACCGCAACGACGTGGTGATCGCAACTCTGCCGATTGTCTCCGGGTTTATGCAGTACACCGAAGCTTATCCTGAGGTGCCGGGGAACTACACTTATAAAGTAACCGCTGCTTCAGATACGGATGAGTCTGAGCCCACCAACGAGGTGGTGATCTCAATCGTTTCCGGCGATGATCCCATTCAGCCTCCGGTCGGGATGGCTGCGTGGCCCAATCCTATCCACCCCGGCTCGGGCAGCCTGAGCATCCGCTTGGGAGATACCGCCCCGGAAACAGCCACCTTGAAGGTCTATAACCTGCGCGGTCAACTGGTGCGGGAACTGCCTCTGAGTGGAGACCTCAAAGCTACCCAAAGCTGGGATCTGTTGGATTCCCAGGGCAGAGCCTGTGCTTCGGGAATCTATCTGCTGCGTTTGGAACAGGATGGACGCGAAGTGGCAGGGAAGAAGGTGGTTGTACTGAAGTGACGAGTAACCGCTAATTTCTCCCCCTTTTCTCCCGGAGTCTTCGCCGAGTCTTGCAGGACTCTTCCGGAGCAAAGTGCTCGGGAAGACTGGGCGAAGACACGGCGAAGACTCCGCCAGAGGTAGGGGAGTAACGAGAGTGGAAGCGACATCTTGTCGCTTAACAGTGACTAGGGATTAGTGACTAGGGATTAGAGCTGCGCTGCTTCGCATAGTGGAAGCGACATCTTGTCGCTT
>JAZHDE010000242.1:0-12493 GCA_036584515.1 Candidatus Cloacimonadota bacterium
GGCACATGGCGCCCAGGGTGTCGTTGTCGCCGAACTCCAGCTCGTGGGTGGAGACCTGCGAATCCCTGCCGCAGAAGAGCTTTCGGAGATAATCTTGAAGAGTCCCAGCTCTCCAGAGGCATGCACGTGTGTGCCTCCACAGAGTTCTTTGGAGTAACCCTGTACGGAGACAACTCTCACCCGCTCACTGTATTTCTCGCCAAAGAGGGCAGTAGCTCCGGCAGATTTGGCTACCTCGAGCTCCATCTCTTCTGTGGTGACAGCTCTGTTTTCGCGAATGATCTCATTTACCCTACTTTCTACCTTGATCAGTTCATCAGGACTGAGGGCTTTCATGTGGGTAAAATCAAAACGAAGATAGTCTGGAGAGACCAGCGAACCTTTCTGCTGCACCGCATCGCCCAGAGCTTCGCGTAGTGCTTTGTGCAGAAGGTGCGTAGCTGTGTGGTTACGAGCAGTATCTCTTCTTAATGAACTGGAAATAGCTGCTATGGCAGGTTGGTTTGAGATCATACCCCGCAGCAAGTTACCAGTATGAATGATGCCTTCGGGAGCCTTACGGACAGAACTTATCTCTATTTCAAAGTCAGATGAGCTGATTCTGCCTGTGTCTGCTACCTGTCCGCCTGATTCGGCATAGAAGGGAGTGGTGTCCAAGACCAATTGCAGAGAGGAATCCTCAGCCAGACTATAGCGACAAATCCGGCAACTACACTCTTCCTTTTCATAACCCACAAAGCTGGTTTCCTTGCAGGAAGATAGCTCTATCCAATCTGTATCGGCAAGGTTTTGGGCAAATTTGGAGGCAGCTCTGGCTCTTTCCTTTTGCTTCTGCATCTCCTCTTCAAAGCCGGGAGTATCTACTTCCAAGCCCTGTTCTTCTGCCAGAATCTGGGTGAGATCGAGGGGAAAGCCATAGGTGTCATATAGCATGAAGGCATCCTTGCCGGAGATCAGCTTTCCAGAAGCTTCTTTGAACTCGTTGAACTTCATAAGCCCCAGATCAAGAGTCTTATTGAAGCGTTCTTCTTCAGCTTTGATCACCATCTTGATGAAGTCTGCTTTGCCGTTCAGTTCAGTAAAGTGTCCGCCCATCTGCTGAACCAATACATCCACCAATTTCCAGAGGAAAGGCTCAGCAAAGCCCAGCAGTCTGCCATGCCGAGCGGCACGACGCAGGATGCGACGAAGCACATAGCCACGTCCCTCATTGGAGGGGAAACCACCATCGGCAAGCGCAAAACAGAGGCTCCGGATATGATCTGCAATCACTCTGTGAGAGATGCCGCTCTCCTCTGTGTAGGTCACATGGCTGAGGCGGGCAATCTCTTGGATCAGCACCTGAAAGAGGTCTGTGTCGTAGTTGGAGCTTACTCCCTGCAGGATCTGGCAGATTCTCTCCAGACCTGCTCCTGTATCCACGAAAGAGTTGGTAAGAGGGATCAATTCGCCTGATTGGGAACGGTTGTATTGAATGAAGACGAGGTTCCAGATCTCGATGTATCTGCTGCAATCGCCATTCACGGCACAAACATGTCCGGGAACGCCTCTCTTTTCGCAGGAATCTTCACCTCTGTCGTAATGAATCTCTGAGCAGGGGCCGCAGGGACCGGTGTCTCCCATCTCCCAGAAGTTGTCTTTGTCGCCATGATAGGTGATTTGTTCTGGATTGATGTCTGTGAGGCTCTTCCAGAGCTCGAAGCTTTCAGTATCCGTATCATGCACTGTGGCGTGCAGACGGGTCTTATCCAGCTTATAAACTTCTGTGAGCAATTCCCAAGCCCAGGCGATGGCTTCCTTCTTGTAATAGTCGCCAAAGGACCAATTGCCCAGCATCTCAAAGAAAGTGTGATGATAGCCATCTTTGCCCACTTCTTCCAGATCGTTGTGCTTCCCACCGGCACGGATGCACTTCTGGCTGTTGACTGCCCGTTTCACTTCTGGCTGGATCTGACCCAGGAAGATGGGCTTGAACTGGTTCATGCCGGCATTGGCAAAGAGCAGCGTGGGATCGTCTGTTGGAACGACAGATGAAGATGGAACAAAGCTATGATCCTTGGAAAGGAAGAACTCTATGAATTTGCTGCGAACTTCGTTACTGTGCATTATTTATGCTCCGCGGTAAGCTCGTCGAGGTGTTCAAGAATCCATTTCTCTGCACTCCAGGAGGCAACCGCTCCATCTGCCGCAGCAGTGACTACTTGTCTGAGAACTGTCTTGCGAATATCTCCTGCTGCATAGATGCCTGGGATGTTGGTGTGCATATTCTCGTCTGTGATTACAAAGCCGCCTGAGTCCAGCTCTACTCTGGATTCCAGAAGCTGATTATTGGGCAGGATGCCTACGTACACAAAGATTCCATCGACCTTGATAGTGGAGACTGTGTTGGTCTTACGATTAAAGAGTTCCAGCTCTTCCACCCGCTGTTCGCCTCGGACTTCCTGCACCACAGTATCCCAGATGAATTCCATCTTGGGGTTTCTGAAGGCTCGCTCCTGGATAATCTTCTGGGCTCTGAGGCTGTCTCTGCGGTGGATCACATAGACCTTTTCAGCAAATCGTGTGAGGAACATGCCTTCTTCGACGGCTGAGTCTCCTCCGCCCACCACTGCAACAACTTTGCCACGATAGAGGGCTCCATCGCAGGTGGCACAATAGGATACGCCCCGCCCGATAAGCTTCTCTTCTCCTGGAACATTCATCCTACGGGGATGAGCTCCAGTGCAGAAGATGATGGATTTGGTGCGGTACTTCTCGTAGCCTGTTTCCACTATCTTGCACAAGCCTTCCAAGCCTATGGCAGTCACTTCTTCATCGATGAATTCAGCTCCAAAGTGCTCCGCTTGTTTCTTCATCCTGTCTGTGAGTTCGACTCCATCGATAGGTTCCGGGAAAGCAGGATAGTTCTCTACTTCACTGGTAACGGTTATCTGTCCACCAACAATGGCTTTTTCAAAAACTGCAGTCTTGAGTCCACCCCGGGCAGAGTAGAGAGCAGCAGTCAGTCCGGCAGGTCCGGCACCAATGATTATAACATCGTAGTTCATTTTTTACCTCTTGATATCTTATAATATAAAAGTCTTCTAGTATATATTACTCAACCGTCACACTTTTTGCCAGGTTGCGGGGTTGATCTACGTCCATGCCTCTCAGATCTGCCACGTGATAAGCTATCAGCTGGAGCGGAATCACAGCAAGGAGGGGTTGCAAATTGGGAAGTGTGTCTGGTATTTTTATTATGTGTTCCGAGATCTTCTCCATCTCAGTATCGCCTTCTGTGGCAATGGTGATCAGACGAGCTCTGCGAGCCCTCACTTCCTGGAGGTTTGAGTAAATCTTGTCGTACAAAGGGTCTCTGGTGGCTATAGCCACAACCGGCATGTGTTCATCAATCAGAGCAATGGGGCCATGTTTCATTTCAGCTGCAGGATAGCCTTCGGCATGAATGTAGGATATTTCTTTGAGCTTCAGGGCTCCTTCCAGAGCAACGGGATAATTCACTCCGCGTCCCAGATAGAGAGCGTTTGTGGAATCCTTTATGGAAGCTGATATCTTACGTATATCATCGTTGTGAGCCAGGATCTGCTCCACTTTCTCCGGGATGCGTTCCAGCTCTCGGATGTATTCCATTCCCTGCACAGTGGAGAGTGATCTCATTCTGCCCAGATTTATGGCAAGCAGGCTCAGGATGGTAACTTGTGAAGTGAAAGCTTTGGTGGAGGCTACGCCCACTTCACTGCCAGCATGAATGTAACTGCCACCATCTGATTCTCTGGCAATTGTTGAACCCACTACGTTTGTAAGAGCCAAGACTGTGGCACCTTTGGCTTTTGCTTCTCTGAGAGCTGCCAGAGTATCAGCAGTTTCTCCCGATTGACTGATCACGAAGACTAGGGTATCATCAGGGATAATGGGGTTCCGATAGCGATACTCGGAAGCATACTCCACTTGCACGGGGATACGCGCCATGTCTTCAATAATATATTTTCCAATTAAGGCAGCATGGTAGGAAGTGCCACATGCCACCAGATGAATCTGCTTGACCTTGCGAAGTTCGTGAGCCGGGACGTTCAAACCTCCCAGCCTGCTTGTGCCAATCAGCTCATTGATCCTGCCCCGGAAGGCATTGCCTATCGTGATGGGTTGCTCAAAGATCTCCTTGAGCATGAAGTGTTTGAAATCTCCCTTTTCAATGGCGGAGATATCCCAATCCACTTCCGATATCTTGGGTTCAATAGCTTTGTTCTGAAGGTTGGTAACTTCGTAGCCGTCCTTTCTGATCACACAGAGTTCGTTATCTTCCAGATAGATTACTCTCTTGGTATGGATCACTATGGCTGAGACGTCTGAGGCAATAAAGTGTTCGTTTTCTCCAATCCCTATCACAATGGGACTACCTTTGCGAATGGCAATGAGCTGTTCTGGTTCGTTCTGAGAGATCACTACCAAGCCGTAGGTGCCTTCCACCCGTTTCATAGCTTCCCGAACCGCTTCCGTGAGAGTGGCTTCACTCTTGCTGAATTGCTCTATCAGGTGAGCGACTATCTCAGTATCCGTTTGAGAAACAAAGACGTGTCCCAGCTTCTCCAGTTGTTCGCGGAGGAGTTTGTAATTCTCTATGATGCCGTTGTGCACTATGGCCAGTTCTTTGCTGCAATCCAAGTGGGGATGAGCATTTACTTCTGTGGCTTCACCATGTGTAGCCCAACGGGTGTGAGCAATGGCAACCGAGGAAGTGCATTTGCTGGGTTCTGGAAGACTGCGCTCCAGCTCAATAATCTTACCCTGTTTCTTGTAAACGTGCAGAATGCCTTCGTGTATAATGGCTGTGCCGGAGCTGTCATAGCCACGGTACTCAAGGCGTTTCAGTGCTTCTATAACGATTGGCAGAGCATTACGCTCTCCCACATATCCCACTATTCCACACATGCTTCCTCCCGGTTGGCAGTAATCTTGTGGAACAGCATGATGGCTATCACAAAGATAAAAATGGCAGGGGCAAAGAGCCAGAAGCTAAGGTTGTCTCCTCCCGTTGAGAGCTTCTTCATAATGGGATGGCTGGCAAAACTTACTGCCAGAAGTGCCGTTCCATTGTTTAAGGCATGAGAGAGCATGCTGTTGTAAATAGAGCCTGAACGCAGGGTAAGATAACCCAAGAGCAGCCCCAGAGCAAAGACAGGCAGGAATCTGAAGGGATCAAGATGGAAAGCTGCGAAGAGCAGAGCGGTGATCACGATCACAGCCTTCTGAGAGCTGCCCTCAAAGAACCTGGGCATGAAGCCTCTGAACAGCAGTTCTTCACAGACTCCAGGAGCAACCGCAATAATCAGGAATTGCTGCCAAAGCGGCATCTTCATCTGAAAGAGCTTGCCCAGTTGCTCCAGATATTCCGAAGGGAAGGGGAAGATCATATTTACTATCTGACTCAGGAGACTCACTATAATGGCAGCAGGAATGGCTATAAATGGGATGAGTACCAGCTCCTGCAATCTGGGAGCCTTCAGCCTTAGAGTCTTCCGGGAGTCTTGTTTGAGGATTCTCAGGATCAAGAGCACCGGCAGGGCAATGATAAAGATTTGAGTCTGGATTAGTCCTGATCCCAAGTCTTTTGCTTGCATATAAGATCCCAGATAGAAGAGAGCAGCGAGTCCTATCAGAAAATAGATCATCCCGTTGAAGGGAGTGAAGAAAGCCTTCTTGTTCTTACGAGCTCCCTTGACTGAACTGTCTTCTTCTGTGCGGAAAAGCACGGACTCTGTATTGAAGAGCTTGATCGTGGCCCAAAGAGCCAGGATATCCAGCAGCAAAGTGGAACCAATGGTAATAAGTATGTGACTGATCTGATACTCTCCGATCATCACAGCTTTGAAGAGCAGTGAGATGTTGATCACAGGCACCAAAGCCATCAGATTATTGAGCTCGAAAGCAGGGAAGAAACTAATCATCCCCAAGAGCATGGAGATAGTCAGGATGGGTTGTTCATAGCTGTGAGCTTCCTTCATGTTGCGCGAGAAAGTGGAGATGGAAAGCAACACTGCAGCATAAAAAGTAGCAAGCGGTATGAGAGCCAGGAACAGGATAAGGAAGTTGTTTATTGGAAAGCTCACCCCGGCAGTCTCGAGCCCTGCCTGGGAAACCATATAAGTAGCCGAGAAGTATAGAGAGACCAGGTTTGCCAGCACATTGACCATAGACATGGTGATGATAGTGAGATACTTACCGATCACAATCTCGGTTCTCTGTGCAGATGAGACCAGAAGTGTCTCCAGAGTGTGCCGTTCCTTCTCTCCTGCCACCAGATCAGCCGCAGCAACCGCAGCCCCTGAGATCAGCAGAATAATCATCAGATAAGGCAGAATCATCCCCAGAATGGAGCCCAGCTTCTTCTGAGCTGTGGAGATATCAGTCTCCACCACGCTCACAATCTCCAATATGCCTGGATTCAAGCCTTGATCCACTAAGCGCTGCTCCACCATCTTCTTCTCGGTGGCTGTGAGGCTCTTATTCAATTTGCCGATCAGCATCTGTCCTTGATCAGAGGAATTATCAAAGCGTACTTCCAGCTTGATCAGATGCATGTTTTCGGCATTGACTGAATCCGAGATGGTTATGATGGCATGAACGTCTTTCTCTTCGAAACGCTTCTCCATGACTGGTGAATATGGGAGGAAGGAGAAATGCTCAATACTGGAGAGATCATCAATAATCAGGGCAGAACTTTCATTCATCAGGCTATCCGCTATGGCTATGGTAGCACCCTTTTCTTCCAGCTTGACTCGCTGTCTGCTCATGAGCGAGCTAAATCCCACAAAGATGAGAGGATAAAGAATAATTGGAAGTAGAATGGTTGTGAAGAGAGTGCGTTTGTCGCGCAGCATCTCCATCAGTTCTTTTCTATAAACGATTAGAGCTTTCTTAAAATTCATGTTCTTTCACCTCCATATCCTGACTGAAACGATTCACATAGAAGATGAAGACATCGTCCAGATCCTGAGCTCCGCTTTCTTCTCTGAGCTCTGCCAAGCTGCCATTGGCCAGCACCTGTCCCCTGTGGATCATCACGACCCGGTCAGCCAGCCGTTCAGCTTCCCTCATGATATGTGTGGAAAAAAGTACACACTTACCTTTATCTTTGCAATCCCGGATAAAAGTAATGATGTTCCTTGCGGTCAGAATGTCCAAACCAGAAGTGGGTTCATCAAAGATCATTACCGGTGGATCATGGATGATGGAGCGAACGATTGAGACCTTCTGCTTCATACCGCTGGAGAGCAGATCTATCTTCTTATCCAAGAAGTCTTTCATATCCAATAGCTCTGCCATTTCATCGATTCTGCGGTTAATCTCAGCATTATCCAAGCCGTAAAGACGCCCGAAATAGCTGATGAACTCACGTGGACGTAAGCGGTTGTAAAGTCCTGTGTCTCCGGAGAGAAATCCAAGGTTTTCCCTCACTTTCTGGGCTTCTTTGTTGATGTCGTAACCCTGCACCAGAGCCGTTCCCGAATTTGCTTTGAAGACTGTGGAGAGGATTCTCATCGTGGTAGTCTTGCCAGCTCCGTTCACGCCCAAGAGACAGACAATTTCGCCGTCCCGAGCCTCAAAGCTCACATCATTGACAGCACGATAAACGCTGCCATCCTTTTTGTTAAACTCTTTAACCAGATTCTTAACTTCTATCATTAATGCTCCATATACAGAAAGTCTCAGTTTGGATCTATTGTGGAAGAAGTGGAGATTTTGTCGAGACTTTTCTGGGTAGCAGAAACCTGAGAGCAAAAAAAACCGGGGGCGGGGAGCCCCCTTGTGTGTGTTGAGGTATGTGTTGAAAACTTATCAGGCTATTATTGGAACTCTTCGCAGTGCCATACTCCGCCCCGAATGTATTTCAGAGGGCAGATATCTCTTCTCTGACACTCGGCGCAAAGCCCATGCAACTCTTCCTCTTCTTCAAATTGAGTTTCTCCCAGAGTGGAAAAGCTCACTGTGGGTAGCTCATCTGAGGAAGGACGGTAGTCCTCACATTCAAAGACGGTGCCGGAATCCTCACAAAGGGAGCAACTGAACTTGGCTTCACAGTAAGCACAAAGACCGCTCTTATTGAAAGCACGGTCTAAGACAGCTACAGGAACGAATTCCTGCACTTCCACCTTCTTGAGCACTGTTCTGCTGGCCATTTTTATACGTTCTCCCTTTCTGAACTTTCCTTATATGAACGCATTTTGTGTGCCAATCGTCCACAATATATCCATAACCTTGCATCTTACTGTCATATAGTAGTATAGAACTTACAAGTGTTTTGTAGAAATGCTTTTCGGCACAACAGATATCGGGTAAATACTCCGCACTGGGGATTATTTCCACACTTTGTCCTCAAGCTTAGGACTTGACGATAATAGCGTCTTCAGCACACTGGATCAAAAATATGAAAGAGGTATCAAATGGAAGATACTAAGACTATAGAGACAGTCCCTGAGAAGGAACAGCTTTCCAACTTCATCCGTAACATCATAGACAAAGATCTGGCCAGTGGCAAACACGTGAAGATCATCACCCGTTTCCCTCCCGAACCAAACGGTTATCTGCATATAGGGCACACCAAGTCCATCTGCCTCAATTTTGGGATTGCCAGAGATTATAAAGGCATCTGCCATCTACGCTTTGACGATACTAATCCCACAGCTGAGGATGTGGAATACGTGGATTCCATTATGGAGGATATTCACTGGCTGGGCTGGGATTGGGGCGAAAAGCTCTTTTTTGCCTCAGATTACTATGACAAACTCTATGAATATGCCGAAATCCTGATTCAGGAAGGCAAGGCCTTCGTTTGCGACCTTTCTCCTGAGGAAATGAACAAGATGCGAGGAACACTCAAGGAACCCGGACAGGAAAGCCCCTGGCGTAACCGCTCCATCGCTGAAAACCTCGATCTCTTCCGCAGAATGAAAGCCGGTGAGTTTGCAGAAGGCTCCAAGACTCTGAGAGCCAAGATCGACATGAGTTCTGGAAATATCAACATGCGTGATCCCGTGATCTACCGCATCAAGAAAGCACATCACCACCGCACCGGAGACAAGTGGTGCATCTACCCCATGTACGACTACACTCACTGCATTTCCGACGCTCTGGAAGGAATCACCCACAGTATTTGTACTCTGGAGTTTGAAGATCACCGCCCGCTTTACGATTGGTTCCTGGATCAGCTCCCTGTTCCCTGCCATCCCCAACAGATAGAATTTGCCCGCCTGAATATGACCTGGACTGTGATGAGTAAGCGTTTGCTTCTTACCTTGGTCAAGGAAGGATACGTAAGCGGCTGGGACGATCCCCGCATGCCCACCGTGGCTGGCATGAGGCGTCGTGGCTTCCCTGCTGCAGCCCTGCGTGAGCTTTCTGAAAGAATTGGAGTCGCCAAGGCATCCAGCACTGTGGATTTTGAGCTATTACAATTCTGCGTGAGAGAAGAACTAAATAAGACTGCCAAGCGTGTAATGGCAGTGCTTGACCCTCTTCCCATCGAGATAGAAAACTATCCTGAGGATATCATTGAATACCTTCCCGCAGAGAATAATCCCGAAGACCCTTCATCAGGAAACAGGGAGATCCCCTTTGGCAAGCATCTGCTTGTAGAAAGAGAAGACTTTGCTCAAAGCCCTGCCAAGGGTTGGTTTCGTCTGGCTCCCGGAGCGGAAGTGCGTCTCAAGCATGCCTATTATATCACCTGCAAAGAGGTTGTCCTTGCCCCTGATGGCAGTGTCGAAAAGTTAATTTGCACCTATGATCCCGCCTCCAAAGGTGGCTGGACAAACGACGGTCGCAAAGTGAAAGGCACTCTGCACTGGATAAACCGCGATACTGCAGTTTCCATCGAGACCAGGCTCTACAGCCATCTCTTTACCATAGAAGACCCCATGGCTGCAGAAGAAGGCAAGACCTTCCTAGATTATTTGGATTCCAATTCTCTGGTTGTGAAACAAGCCTGGGGAGAGCCCTCCCTGCTGGAAGCCAAACCGGGAGAGAGCTACCAATTCCTGAGGATGGCATATTTTTCCTGCGATCCCGACACCCAGCCAGAGAAGCCTGTCTTTAACCGTGTAGTGCCCTTGAAAGACAGTTGGGGCAAGAAGGCTAAGAGTTAAGAAGTTAGAGGTTAGAAGTGAGATCTTCGCTGCTGTCGCTTGTGGAGTAGCTGCCGATAGAACGCAGATGATAGTAGAAGCGTCATCTTGACGCTTTCAAGCAACACGTCATGATGACGTGTCCACTATATCGGATAGAACCCAGATGACACTGATGATCATGATTTACACGGATCTTTATGTGAAGAGTTCTGGATTCGAGACGTCCTCATCTCGCTTGACCGCTTGCGGGCAAGCCTTTAGAAGCACAGGTTCTCTCAGGCCTTCTGCTGGCGACTCCGTCACCACGTTTTGGGATGCCTCTGCCAAATCGGAGTTTGGCAAACCAATAACGTTCAGCGAAGTCTTAGTAACTTGTCCCTCGTTACAATCACTATTCATAACTTACTGTAGTACAATCCATTCCTTTGCTTTCGCTAAAGAATCGCTAAGGGATCGTTAAAGCAACGCTAAAGCAGCGAATGAGGGAGCAGAACGCAGATTATAGTAGGAGCATCATCTTGACGCTTTCAAGCAACGCGTCAAGATGACGTGTCCACTATACCGGATAGAACGCAGATTACTGGATCGACTGGATCAGCAGGATAGAATAGAACTCTGAAATCCTGATCGACCTGATCCACCTGATTGTATAGAACGCAGATGATACAGATGATCATGATTAACGCTGATAGCTTTCCTTCGAATCCTCTAATCCTTAAATCCTTGTTAGATACATTCAGTCTCGCAGCTTCACCCCTGCCGATCTCGTCACTCCCAAAAGCGACAGGATATCGCTTCCACTCTGGTCACTGTTCACTAAAAAAAAGGCCGGATCGCTCCGGCCTTAGTATCAAGGTCTATTGATGAATGTAGTTTAGCTAGTGTAATTCATCCCGGCCTGTAGGGCACGAAGATTGGCTTCCACGATCAGTTCCCCTTTACGGGCAAAGATCTTGTGGATGGAGGCAATAATCTCTTCGGCACTGAAGCCCAGATGTTTGATGGCTGCACCCAAAACCACTATATTCATGGAACGGTTTGCCTTCACTTCTTTGGCGAGGCTGTCCGCATCCAAGAGCAGGTGATTGTGAATCTTCTCTATCTCTGCATAGACTGACTCTATTGCTGGGTAGTTGGGGATGTTCACAAAGGGAGTCTTATTAGTGATAATCCAGCCATCTGAGGCCAGATAGGGTAGATAGCGCAAAGCTTCCATAGGCTCGACGGAGAGGATCATATCTGCCTGTCCCATGGGAATGAGATCAGACCATATATCCTGATCTGATAGCCTGAGATGGGATTGCACGTCTCCCCCACGCTGGCTCATACCGTGAACTTCAGCTTGTTTGAGCTGCCAGCCTCTGGAGAGAGCTGCATCGCCCAGAATTGTTGCTATGGTCAGGATGCCCTGGCCACCGACACCGGCAAGTATGATATCCTTCTTCATTGTGGGGTCTCCATTTTGTTCTTTTTCTTCAGGATCTGGACACACTCCCGGCGCGGAATCACTACAGAGACGCCTTCGTAGGCAATCTCTTCTTTGTAGATCTGCACCATCTCATCGAAGTTCTTCTTGAAGGGAACAAAGGTGCGGATATGAGCCTTTTCCACGCCCAGACCTTCACAGATGGCTTCCAATCTGCCAAAAGCAGTGTAATCCTGTCCCCCGGTCATACCTGTGGTGGAATTATCCAGAATCACGACTACCACATTACTCTTGTCGAAGATGCAATCCATCAGACCAGTCATGCCAGAGTGGGTAAAAGTGGAATCTCCAATCACTGCAATTGCTGGGAAAAGTCCTGCATCTGCAGCACCTTTTGCCATTGTGATGGAAGCACCCATATCAACACAGGAATTGATGGCATTATAAGGAGGCATGAAGCCCAGAGTGTAGCAACCAATATCGCTGAAGACATGGCCTCTGCCATAGTCTTTAACGGCCTCATTTAGTGCCAGAAATGAGTCTGCGTGAGGGCAGCCCACGCAGAGAGCTGGCGGACGTCCAGCTACAACCTCAGGAACATCCTGTCCATAGGAATCTGGCAGTCCCAAAGCAAGAGCTATCTTATTGGGATTCAGCTCTCCATCACGGGAAAGAGTGCCGTCCAGGCGTCCATGAACTGGCTTCTGAGTTCCTAGCCTAAAACCTCTGATCTGTTCTTCCAGAAGAGGCATTCCCTCTTCCAGAACGACCAGAGATTCACAGCTTTGGTAAAGCTTCTGCACCAGTTCTTCCGGCACAGGATACTGAGATATCTTCAGAACAGGATAAGGAAGTTCCTTGCCTTGAAAGACTTCACGTAGGTAGTTGTATGCAAGGCCCGTGCAGATGATGCCCTTGCTTTGGTCTGTAGCTTCCTGTTTGT
>JAZHDE010000243.1:0-12153 GCA_036584515.1 Candidatus Cloacimonadota bacterium
TCGGAAAGGAATCCCCACCCCTTCAGGAAAGCGCCGGCGCTTTCCTGAAGGGGTGAGGGTGATATCATAAACATCCTCAAGGCAACCCTTTACGAGGGGCTCCGCTGCGCTTCGCACCCTCGCTATGCTCTTCCGCCCTCCGGGCTATGATGGCAGGCATAGACAAGGGAGAATTGACACAGACAATCATCACTCCATCACTTCTCCACTATACCACTCCACCACCCCACTGCTACACACTTCCCCATTTTTCCTTCCCTTGTTTCTTTAGCGATGCCTTAACGTAGCCTTAGCGATCCTTTAGCGAAAGTTAAGGAAAGGCTTATCCTATAGTAAGTTATAGATAATCTGCTAAACGAGTGAGCTATCTTGATAAGACTGCTTGCATGATTCCAAGGCTTTACCAGCTATTTTCATTTCTTCTTGACCGAATACAGAGCTCATTGAACATAGTAACCATCTTGAAGAAGAGGTTTTGATATGTGTATCAAAGATTTCATCCTGGACACAGACTATGACGTTAGAGCACGTGGGATCGATTACTACGAATCCGGAAGAGTGCTTGAACTCACTAAAACAAAAAAGCATTCCTGGAAGGCGACAGTTTTGGGATCTAGAAAATATACGGCCAAAGTCACTATAGATGGTGAAGAAGTGACGGCATGGTCGTGTAGCTGTCCTTATGATGGACATGTTTGCAAGCATGTGATAGCAATGTGTCTGGCTATCGAAGACGAGATGAAAGACTTAGCATCTGGAATAGCACCAAAAGTGAAGGATCCGGATAGGACAAGCAGCATTATAGATGCAATGAAGCCTGATGAACTAAAGAAGGAACTGCTCGCTCAGCTCAATCAAAACAAGCACCAGAAAGAAGCCTTCATACTGAAAAATATATGCCGAATCAAGATCGATTACACCGAAGTGGTGAAGCAGCTCTGTAAAACAGCTACTCACAGTAAACAGCTTCAGGCTAATTGCCTTAAATTACTCTCCTCTATGGATGACATACTGGCTAAAGGCAGGATTGAAGATGCATGGGAGCTTATTCGATCTCTAATAGAAATTGCTGCCCAACAGATTGATGACATGGAGTATGAAGAAGAAGATGCTGACTGCTTTGCTGACTTTGACGCAGATGACGATTATGACCTTGACGATGACGATGACGACGACGACGACGATGACTTTGACGATGATGATGACGATGATGATGATGAAAGCGATCTGTATAGCAGTTTTCTAGCAGAATTGGCACCATATTGCTTCAAAGTGATAAGCAGTGCAAATGACAAACTCAAGCGTCAAATCTTCTCCTGGGCCTTGTTATACATCCGGGGAGAAATTGACTATGGCTTAGATACGATCCTGAAAATGCTCCACTTGAGCATTGTGGATATGGAGATGGGAGAGAAGTTTCTGGCAGAACTGAACAGGATTATCTCAGCGAGAGATACCATGGACTTGCATGAGATAAAACCTGCTCTTGATCAGAAGATTTCATATCTCAAGAGCTTGGGACGCCAGGAAGAAGCTTGGCAAGTTGTTCTGGATTATCAGGATTTTCATGACTTTAGGGTGCTCCTGATCGAGTCACTGATGAATGCCAAGCAGTTTGATCAGGCCGCAGAACTATGCGTGAAATACTTGGAACAGAATAAATACAAAGGTTATGGTGTAACTGATCTTGTGCGTCTAAGGATTAGGATTGCAGATGAGCAGAAAGACTTGAGCGCTCAGATTCACTTCACAACAGTCCTATATTACACAGACGGGCAGAAAATTGAGCACTACAAAGCTCTTAAAGCACTCTGCCCTCCAGAAGTTTGGACCAAAGTCAAAGCAGAAACTGAAAAAGTGCTGTTACAAGCAGGTTATCAAGAAGATAACTTGGCTCAGATCTATGTGGTAAACGACGAACCTGACAAGATGCTGAACCTGCTGTTCCGGCAGAAAGGGCTATCCAGTTTATTCCGAAAGTATGGTAAGTTTGCAGCGCAGGCAGATATGGCGAAGTTTAAATTCATCTATCGAGATAAGATTTGCGCGCAGTTAGTGAATACTGGACGCGGCTTCTATGAAGATGCTGCAAGTCATCTGGAATGCCTCCTATCGATCTCTGAGGACACAGACTATGTTAGAGATTTAATCCTGCAGCTTAAGAAAAAATACTCAAACAGACGTGCTATGATAGAGATCTTTAACCGAGTCTTTCCCAAGCTTTAGTATATCGTTCACTGATCACTGTTCACTCTCAGAGCGTTTCTGCCAATTCGGAGATTTCGGGGTCCCCGAAGCTGAACGAAGTAAGGCTTTGGGGTGATTTGGCAGACCAGTTAAGTTAAGGCGGTACGGCGCCCGCCTGTACAGTAGGGGCGCTCGCCGTAGCGCCCTGTAGGTACGGCGACCGCCTCTACCAAAGCGACAAGATGTCGCTTCCACTCTCTGGTTCCCGCACCGCCATAAGCCATTCAAAGGATTATTAGAATGACTATGTCATTGCAAACCAGCACTCTAACCACCTGGTAATCAATTCCTACAAAAATAGTTCTTGACATCAGGCGCTGCTTCTCCAAGCTGGTTAGTGAATACTTACTAGCATCAAAAAGGAAGAGAGAATGAATTTGACTAAGAGACAGATGGAACTGGTTGACGGTGCTATCACGATCATCGCCGAACAAGGCTTGGAAAGGCTCACCACCAAGAACCTTGCTGCCGCCATCGGGGTCACAGAGGCTGCTCTATACCGTCACTTCAAAAGCAAGAACGATCTGATGCGTATGATTCTCTCTTACTTTGAAAAGCTTTCCTGCCAGGTGCTGGATGATATCCGCATCAGCGAACTTGATCCGGTGGAGAGCGTGCGACGCTTCGTGCTGGATCGTTACAAACTCTTTTCCGGCAAACCGGCGCTGGCCAGGGTGATGTTTTCCGAAGAGATCTTCACCAGCAGTCCTGCCTTCACAGATCATTACCAAAAGATCATGCACAAGCACAAAAGCGAGATGATAGCCTACATCCTGCGCGGACAGGCAGAGCAACAGATCCGCGTGAACATGGATTCCAACCAGATCTTCCGCATCGTGGTGGGCTCCATGCGCTTCATCGTGATGCAATGGAATCTCAGTGGGCAACACTTTGACCTGGAGGCAGAAGGCACCGCTTTACTCGATACTATAATAGAACTAATAGAGGTAAAACCATGAAAAGACAGATCATCAATATCGATCAGGAACTTTGCAACGGCTGTGGAGCCTGCATCCCGGGATGTCCCGAAGGTGCTTTACAGATCATCGATGGCAAAGCCCGCCTGATCAGCGACCTGTTTTGTGACGGACTGGGAGCCTGCATCGGCACCTGTCCACAGGGAGCCATACACGTGGAAGAGCGTGAGGCCGAGCCCTACGAAGAGAAGCTGGTGATGCACCAAAACATCATCCCTCAGGGAGAAAACACCATCAAAGCCCATCTGCACCACCTCAAAAGTCACGGGGAGACGGGGTTTTACAAGCAAGCCTTGGAAGCCCTGGACGAAGCGGGATTGAATAGCAAAAACTTTGAGATCATGGAGATATCCCCTGCCTGCAATTGTCCCAGCGAACAAAGCAAGAGCCTGGAGCGCAAACCTCAGGCCTCCACAGAGGCAGTGGAATCCGAGCTGAGCCAGTGGCCGGTGCAATTGCATCTGATCAATCCCAGCGCTCAATACTTTGATAATGCAGATCTGCTCATCTCCGCCGATTGCGTTCCCTATGCCTATGGCGATTACCATCGCAGATTCCTCTCCGGCAAGAAGGTCATTACCTTCTGTCCCAAGCTGGATAAGGACTTGGAGCGCTATATCGAGAAGCTGGCAGAGATATTTAAGACCCACACTATCAAAAGCGTCACCATCGTGCGCATGGAAGTTCCCTGCTGCGGTGGCACAGAAATCATTGTGCAACGTGCTTTGGAACAAGCCGGCAAGATGCACTTTGTGAAAGTAAACGTCATCTCCATCGATGGCAAAATAGTCTGATCCAGGAGAGTAACCATGATTAGCAGAAGTATTTCCGAAATCGCCCCCGTCCTGAATAAGAACGGTATGACCGGCACCAAGATTTACAGTGCTCCGGAAGGAGAAATCGTCCACATCGCTTTTGAGCCAGGTGCCCATCTGCCGGCTCATAAGACACCTGTAAACGTCGCATTCTTCGTGGTGGAAGGTATTGCCACCATCCAAATCGGGGAAGAAACTCAGGAGTTCCCAGTAAACACAACGATCGAAAGCCCCAAAGAGATTCCCCATGCCATCACCAACAACGGCTCCGGGCTGCTCCGGATCCTCGTCATCAAAATGCCCAAACCATAAATAAAAGGAGAAACAAACCATGAGTATGTTTTGCTATCAATGCCAGGAAACAGCCCGCAACATAGGTTGCACCATGCGTGGTGTCTGTGGAAAAAAGGACACCCTCTGCCATCTTTTGGATCTTTTGATCTACACCATGAAGGGAATCTCCCACGTCTCCGTTAAACTCAACGAAAAAGGCGTTTACTATCCGTCTGACGCTCTTTTCGTGATGGGTGGACTCTTCCGCACCATTACCAATGCCAATTGGGACGAAGAGCAGATCAAAGGCGTGATCAGTGAGGCCATCCAGCTCCGCAATGCCCGCAAGAAAGAGCTCTGTGAGATCCTCGGTGGTGCCTGTGACACTTGCCCGGATGCTGTGACCTTTGATATCACTCCCGAGCAGTATTATGAATACGGCCAGACAGTGGGCGTGCTTAGCACCGAAAACGAAGACGTCCGCTCCCTGCGTGAAACCATCATCTACGGCCTGAAAGGTATCGCAGCCTATGGCGAACATGCTGCCATGCTGGGCTACAAAGATGATGAAGTGAACAAATTTATGATGGAAGGCCTGGCTGCCACAATCAATGACAATCTTTCTGCTGAAGAACTGGTGGGCCTCGTGCTCAAGACCGGCGAACATGCAGTGAAAGTGATGGCTCTGCTTGATAAAGCCAATACAGAGACCTACGGACATCCGGAGCCTACCACCGTGAACCTGGGTGTGCGTAACCGTCCCGGCATCATCGTCAGCGGTCACGATCTCAAAGATTTTGAAGAGCTCTTGGAGCAATCCAAGGACAGCGGAGTCGATATCTATACCCACAGCGAAATGCTGCCCGCTCACTACTATCCCGCTTTCAAGAAATATGAGCACTTCGTGGGCAACTATGGCAGCTCCTGGTGGCATCAACTAGAGGACTTTGAGAATTTCAACGGTCCTATCCTGATGACTACCAATTGCATCGTCCCCTTGAGGGATCACAATACCTATCTGCCCCGCTTCTTCACCACAGGAATGACCGGATATCCCGGTGCCAAGCACATCCCGCTCCGTACAGAAGGCGGGAAGAAAGACTTCTCCGAGATTATCGAGCTTGCCAAGACCTGTCCGCCTCCCAAGGAAATTGAGACCGGCACTATCACCGGTGGATTTGCTCACCACACAGTGCTGTCCCTGGCCGATAAGGTCGTGGATGCTGTGAAGAGCGGAGCCATCAAGCGCTTTGTCGTGATGGGTGGTTGCGATGGACGTATGCCCAGCCGCAAGATCTTCACCGAGATTGCCGAAAAGCTGCCCAAGGATACCATCATCCTAACAGCCGGTTGCGCCAAGTATCGCTATATCAAGCTGCCTCTGGGCGATATCGGTGGCATTCCGCGTGTGCTCGATGCCGGACAGTGCAACGATTCCTATTCTCTGGCGATCATTGCGCTCAAGCTCAAAGAAGCCTTTGGACTGGATGACGTCAACAAGCTTCCGCTCTCCTTCGCCATCGGCTGGTACGAGCAGAAGGCTGTGGCAGTGCTGCTTGCCTTGCTGTATCTGGGATTCAAGAATATCAAGATCGGTCCAACCCTGCCCGGTTTCCTTTCACCCAATGTGGCAAAGGTCATCATCGATACCTTCGGCCTGCAGTGCACTACTGAAGCTGAGGACGATATCGCAGCCATGTTTGCCTAAGTGTCTCTCCCATAAGTGTGAAAGCCCTGGTCTAGACCGGGGCTTTTCTTTTTTTGCTTGCCTGAAAACGGAAGGTGGAATCAAGTGACTTGGGGATATGATTTCCCAGAGTTGTAAGCCGTCATTCCTGCGACCGGGGTCCTCACCAAACCGCTTACGGATTGGTGGGGTGGGGAAGGCAGGAATACATAACATGTACCCCAGTCTTTACGAATGTCATTCCTGCGACCGGGGTCCTCGCCAAACCGCTTGCGGATTGGTGGGGTGGGGAAGGCAGGAATCCATAGCATGTACCCCAGTCTTTACGAATGTCATTCCTGCGACCGGGGTCCTCACCAAACCGCTTGCGATTTGGTGGGGTGGGGAAGGCAGGAATGACATGTTTGTGTAGTTGGTAGAGATAGCGAAGAAGCTGCCGTGGATTCCTGCCTGCGCAGGAATGACGTTGGTGCGTAGTCTCGTATAAGAATTGAAAACCGGAGAATAAATGCCAATAACATTACTCAACAGCGCTCTGCACAGCCGGGTGCTGACCCTGATCCTGGGCTTGATCTTTCTGATCCTGAATGTCCTGGATGCCCACAGCACCTATCTGGTGCTCTTCCCCAGTTGTTTCTACCGGGAGCGTAATCCCATTGCCCGCTTCATCTTCCGTAAGCTGGGGCTACTGAGAGGGATACTGGTCTTCAAGGCTGTATTGATGCTGATCCTTGCAGGTTGCGTGGGCTACTATGCTGCCTATGATCCACTTACGATCAATATCGTGCTGCTGGTGGCAAGCCTGCTCTTTGCCTGGGTGGTCTGGCATAATTACCGCATCTGGAGAAGGTATAGGGGGTCTAGAGATGTAGGGTTGTAAGGGTTTGGGGGTTCACGCAGATTTACGGAGATAAGCACGCAGATTCCGCAGATTCCGCAGATCGAAAAGGATTCAATTGTGATCGAGCAAGCAGAACAATCAAGATAGCTTTACAGGTTTTAGGGTTGTGAAGTTGAAAGATTGGGGTTTCACGCAGATTGACGCGGATAAAAACGCAGATTTCCCCGGATTCAGTTGAGAGAGAGATAGCCCCACATTGTCCATTGTGTCCATAAATCCCTTCATAATCAGCGTTAATCTGCGAGAAACCTCTGCGTAATCTGCGAGAAAAGAAAAGAGCACTCCACCAACGGAGTGCTCTTGCTTATATCTCTTTAGCTATGGCCAACTTGGTTAACTTATTAACCCATTAACTATTCACTATTAACTTTACTTCACCAGCAGAGCTTTCTGGGTGTAAACCTTGCCTTCGGTGAGCATCTTCACAAAGTAGATACCACTGCCGCAGGGTGAGCCGGAAAGGTCGTTGCCGTTCCATTCCACGCGGTTCATACCCTCGAGGGCGGGAGCATTGTCCCAACGGGCAACGATCTGGCCACGGGCGTTGTAGATCAGTACTTTCACGGGAGCTGCTTCGGTGAGGAAGTAGCCAATGAAAGCGATGGGATTGAAGGGATTGGGATAGACGGGCTTGAGGTGGGTGTGCAAAGGCACCACGGGGTTGCCGGCTTCTCCGCCCTGTAGGACGTAATTCACGCTGATGGGGCCGTAGAAGCTGTTTGTGCCGTCCAGATCAAGGCTCTGGAGCCAGTAGTAATATGCGCCCTGAACCAGGTTCTCTTCATCCACAAACTGATAGTTGGCAGTGCTGGCGCTATTGGTGGCATCAATCAACGGACTCACCAGGAGGGCAGTCTCAAGATTTTCCACGCTGTTGCGATAGACTTTGTAACCGCTCAGATTGGTCTCGGATTGGCTGACCCATTGCAAGACCAACAGATTGGCAGTATTGATGGTGTAGGTGAAAGAGGAGAGCTCAACCGGGAGGGTGGGATCTTCGTCACCCAAAACAATCGGCAGGTCCATATCTTTGGCTGCTGTGATACCTTCGAAGGTGATGAATCCACCAACATTGGCCACTTCAGTCCATACACCAGATCTGTGATAAGCACCCCAGAGTGCATCTGTGTCTATAGTAATATTCCAAGGGCCATCACCTATCAGATTCAAGACCATGCTTTGAGAAGCGGTGAAACTGCCGTTATTGACAGGAGGAATAACGCCTTCGGGAACTATATTGGCAGGGCCACCAGTGATCAACACATCTGAACTTCCCACAGTAGTAACGACATCTTCGGGGATGTCATAATAAGTTGAAAAGTCGGACAAGAATCTTGGGCTGATCTGCATTGTTGTGTTGTACTGACCTACTAAACAAACAAGGTCAACTGCTCCGCTGGGAATAACGGTATTGCTGTAATCCGTTGCAGGGAAAGTTCTGATGGTTCCTGTTGTCTCCCCTTGTGTGACAGTTATACTCTGGGCAGTAGCCGAGAAAGATCCGGATGTTGTATCCAAAGTAACATTAGTAACTTTTATCAGCTTCCCTTGATCAGCACTTGTCAGACTGGCAAGAGTACGAACCTCGGGGATGACGGTATTTCCGGTTGATGTGGCTGCACCCGGATTCTGAGTAGGTGTGAATTGAAGCATACCGTTATACAAGCCTATTGTCCCCACGATACCGGTAATGCCATCATAGAGATTGTAGGAAGTGGTAATTACTCCTGTTGCGTCGTCAATCAGAATAGCTGCAGTATCATCTTGGATATACTTCTGATTACGATTTGTTTGCTGGAAGGTTAATACGGCTTCATCAGTTAGTTTGTAAACAGTAGTACCGGTAGCAGAAGCTCTCAAAGCAGCTATATTGGTAACTTCAACTGGGAAAGAGTATGTTGCGCTGGTAACTGAGCTTGCAACCATCCCGTCTTTAGTTGCATAAGCCCAGATAGTGGTGGCTCCAGAAACGCTTATTGCAGAGGTATAATCTGACCAAGGTCCTTCTGCACTGGTTGTACTATAGTGGATTGAAGCACTTTCAGTTTCACAGGACAATGAAACGTTCTGGGCTGTAGTATAGAATCCACCTGCAGGATTAAATGTAGGGGCTGAGACTGTGGGAGTACCGCCGCCTGAATAACCAGTCCAGGTAAGATTATCAATAACAAGTTGCCTATTTGATGTGTTACCAGTGATGTGTCGGAGTTCTATTGTCACGTTTCCAGTAATATTTATGTTATCTACCGAGAAAGTGTGAACAGTAGTATCACCACCGCTTGGTGCTCCAAATGTCTGGGAATTTGCTATCCATGTATTGTTGATGTACAAAGCTATTTGTCTATCACCTGTACTCGTAAACGCTTTCCTCATTTGGACAGACAAACTTCCAATACCCCCAGAAACAGTGGACGACTTTATAGAACTAGGAGCATCAGATCTTCTCAGAAGTATTCCTTTATTCTCAATAGGATAAGTCTGTTCTCCCGTAACCTGGACATATGTCCAAGTAATGTTGTTACTCCCAACGAAGCTACCATTGACATAAGTTGTTCCCGATAGTGTATGGTTTTCAAAGTTTTCGGCACCCTGAGCCCATACAGCCCCAATCATCAGCACACTGAGTACTAATAAAAAAATTAGTTTCTTCATAAATAACTCCTTTGAATTAGCTTATATCATTGCAATAAATACCATTATCACTTGGTTCCACCTAAAGCTGAAGCGAGATATTTGGCAAGACATTTTTTCTTAATTATTGGAGCTTGGGGGAGCGCACCGGTTCCGGGATCGTAAACTCCTCGTCTAGGTGTGAGTGAAGCATTCAGTATAAAAGACTGTTGAATAATCACCCGTTTCCAGAAATGCCGCGAGAATCCGATAGAGTTTTCCCATTATCATCCAATGTTCACATTATGTCATTCCTGCGACCGGGGCCTCGCCAAAGCGCTTGTAGTTGGTGGGGTGGGAAGGCAAGAATGACGATACGCTGAGCAGGGAGAAAGAACATAATGCGCGTCATGTTTACGACATGTGCAACGGTCTTTATAAGCATATTAATTTCTAACATCGGAGGAGTTACTGCCAAATCGGAGTTTGGCAGACCATTTTTTCCGGGCAGACACACAGGTCTGCCCCCTACAGTCACAACCCTTTAGTCTCCCAGTTCCACACTGACCCTCTAATCACTAGTCCCTAATCCCTAGTCACTGAAAAGCGACAAGATGTCGCTTCTACCTGGTCAGTTTGCGATAGCTGATCCGTTTGGGAATCAGGGCTTTCTCTCCCAGGCGGGCAAGCTTATTCTCCTCGTAATCGCTGAAATTTCCCTCCCACCACTTCACCTGGCTCTCGCCTTCGAAGGCCAGAATGTGGGTGCAGAGCCTATCCAGGAAATAGCGATCGTGACTGATCACCACCACGGAACCGGCAAAATCCAATAGGGCTTCTTCCAGAGCATGGATGGTATAGACGTCCAGATCGTTGGTGGGTTCGTCCAGCAGAAGAACGTTTCCCCCGGCTTGCAGAGTCAGCGCCAGATAGGCACGGTTCTTCTCGCCGCCGCTGAGGATATTGACAGGCTTGAGATGCTCCTTGCTGGAGAAATTGAACTTGCTGAGGTACTCACGGACGTTCATCTCCCGATCGCCGATCTTGAGCACATCCCGTCCCTGCCCGATCAGTTCAAGTAGAGTCTGCGAGCTATCCATCATCCGCACCTGATCCACATAGGAGAGCTTCACGGTTTCGCCCAGCGTGATCTTGCCGTTATCAGGCTCGCTTTTGCCCACGATGAGGTCAAAGAGCGTGGTCTTGCCGGCACCGTTGGGTCCGATTATCCCAATGATTCCACCGGCCGGAAGAGTGAAGCTGAGCTCATCATAGAGCAGCTTGTCGGGATAGCTTTTAGAAAGATTCTCCACCTTGATCACGTTTGTGCCCAGCTTGGGACCGGGGAAGATAGTGATGCTGTCTGTAGAGTTCTCCCGCTTGTATTCCTGGCTGGAAAGCTTGTCAAATTCCCGGATGCGAGCCTTGCTCTTGGCTTGCCGTGCCTTGGGACTGCTGCGGATCCAATCAAGTTCTTCTGCTATGGCTTTCTGCCGTTTGCTTTCGCCCTTGGATTCGTTGGCAAGACGGGCTTGCTTTTGCTCCAACCAACTGCTGTAATTACCTTTGTGCGGGATTCCCTCTCCCCTATCCAGCTCCAGAATCCAGCCCGCTACGTTATCCAGAAAATAGCGATCGTGAGTGATGGCGATCACGGTGCCTTTATAGTTCTGCAAGTGCCGTTCCAGCCAGAGAATGGTCTCAGCATCCAGGTGGTTGGTAGGCTCGTCCAGAAGCAGGATGTCCGGCTCTTGCAGCAGCAAACGGCAAAGAGCCACCCGGCGCTTCTCTCCTCCGGAGATCACCCCCACGGGCAGATCGGAGGGAGGACAGCGCAGAGCGTCCATCGCCAGTTCCAGACGGCTATCCAGATCCCAGGCATTGGAGGCATCCAGGGCATCCTGCACCTTGCCCTGTTCTTCCAAAAGTTTATTCATCTCATCATCGCTCATGGGCTCGGCA
The DNA here is from genome assembly GCA_036584515.1 of Candidatus Cloacimonadota bacterium. Classification (GTDB taxonomy): domain Bacteria; phylum Cloacimonadota; class Cloacimonadia; order Cloacimonadales; family Cloacimonadaceae; genus PHBP01. The sequence goes on from JAZHDE010000243.1 coordinate 11,473, forward strand.
AAGCGAAGATTGATCTCTTCAAAGCGCTGCAGAAGCTGCATAGTGGAAGCAACCGCTTCCTGAACGATTTCCAGCACGGTCTTGGAAGGATCAAGCTGCGGATCCTGCTCCAGATAACCTATTGTGTAGCCTTTGCTCATGGCAACTTCGCCCAGATAATCCGTATCCAGGCCTGCCATGATCTTGAGCAGGGTACTTTTACCAGAACCGTTCAGACCCACCACCCCAATCTTAGCTCCGTAGTAATAGCCCAAATAGATGTCTTTGAGGATCTGGCGCTTGCCGTCCACGACCTTGCCCACGCCGCTCATCTGATAGATAACTTTATTTTCTTCCATGTTTACCTCAGTAACTAAATTGCTTGAGCCAGTTTTCTTTATAGTGCTGGTGTGTCAAGCAGGCAATAACGCTACAAAAAGTTCATTGACAAAAGAGCTGCCCGGAAGGCTTTTTGCCTCGTGCCCATTTACATGGTAATACACAGAAGATAAGGAATGAAGAGCATGAAAAAAAGAACCGTATCGAGCCTGATCATAGTGTGCCTCCTGCTGCTGGCATTAGCAGCTTGCAACAAAGAACCCAAGAAGCTGGTGCTGGAAGCTCCGCAGGGACAAACCACCGCAGTAAAAGATTCAACTCCAAGCATGTCACCTGAAGAAGCAGGCATGGGCGTGATCACGC
>JAZHDE010000244.1:0-11983 GCA_036584515.1 Candidatus Cloacimonadota bacterium
TGCAGTATCGTATGGGGCTGAAGAACAGCGGCAAGATCCAGTTTGTGAAAGTGCGAATGGTGGCCGATGGCGGAGCATATTGCTCTGTGACTCCCTGGGTTACCTGGCGCAGTACCGTACAGTGTTGCGGTAGTTACAGGGTTCCTCATGTTCATTGCGACGTCTATGGAGTCTACACCAACAATCCTTTCAGCGGTGCCATGCGCGGCTTTGGTTCGCCTCAGGTGAATTTTGCTATCGAACAGCTTATTGAGATGGCAGGAGAGAAGCTGGGTCTCAGCGAGATAGAGATTCGCCGCATCAATATGCTCCGGCAGGACGACACCACCATCACCGGTCAGAAGCTGGATACGCATGTGGTTTCCCTCTCCCAGGCCATGGATACGGTGCTTAAAGAGATAGATTATGAAAAGAAACGCAAGCTCTGCAGCTTTGGCAATCCCATTGCTGAAGAATGGTATGGGATCGGTTTTGCCATCAGTTACCGGGGAATGAGTCTCGGTGCGGAGGGTGTAGACTTCAATTCCGCCATCATCAACGTCCAGCCCGATGGTTCTGTCTTGATCGAGACCGGGGTGCATGAGAACGGACAGGGCTCCGAGACTGCCATGATCCTGATTGCCAGTGAACAACTGGGCATTCCCAAGGAACAGATCCGCTACCGCATGCCATCCACCTCCAATATCCCCGATGGCGGCACCACAGTGGCTTCCCGGGGCACTCTATTGGGTGGCGGAGCTGTGGTAAGAGCTGCTGAACTGCTGAAGAAGATTATCGCCGAGGCTCTGGATCTGCCTGAGATCAGGCTGGAAAAATCCCAAGTGCTGGATGCTTCCGGAACGCCCCTCATGAGCTGGCAAGAGGTCATCCGGCTCTGCTATAGCAAGCAAATCTACCCCTATGCTTTTGGTACTTTCCAAGCTCCACGGGTAAGCTGGGACGAGGAAACCGGACAGGGCAATGCCTATTTCACCTGGGTATATGCTTGCCAGGCAGTAGAACTGAAAGTGAATCCCAAGACCAAAAAAGTTACACTGCTCAATATGGTTGCTGCTCACGATGTGGGCAAAGCCATCAATCCCGGCATGGTGAAGGGTCAGTTCTACGGCGGTATGGCCATGGGCACCGGCTACGCCCTCTTTGAGGATCTACCGGTGGAAAACGGCTTGGTGCGCCCCACCAATCTGCATACATACAGATTGGCTCGGGCTACCGATCTGCCGGAAATGACCGCCCTTCTGATCGAGCATCCGGACAAACAAACCCCTTCCGGTGCCAAAGGCGTGGGCGAACCCACCAATGAGATCATGGCTCCAGCCATTGCCAATGCTATCTACCACGCCACGGGTATCCGTTACAAAGACCAACCCCTGAGGATAAAATGATGCAAGTATCAGTTAATGAAAGATTATACGAGGTTCCCGAGGAACTGCTGGAGAAAAGCCTGGTCTATTGGCTCCGGGAGGACTTGGGTCTCACAGGCACCAAAGTAGGTTGTGATATAGGCGTTTGCGGCACCTGCACGGTTTTACTGGATATGCAAGCGGTCAGAAGCTGCAAACTGAAAGTTAAAGATGCACTTGATAAGAAGCTCATCACCATCGAAGGCATGCAATCCCCGGATGGCAAGCTTCATCCCATTCAACAGGCCTTCATTGATTGCGGAGCCATCCAATGCGGCTTCTGCACCCCCGGGATGGTGCTCTCTGCCTATGCTCTCCTGCACAAGAATCTGGCTCCCAGCCGCGAACAGATCCGCAAGGCCATCAATGCCAATCTCTGCCGTTGCACCGGTTATCAACAGATCATCGATGCCGTGGAACAGGCCGCGCTGGTGATGAGGGGCCTGAGCAAGTGAACAGTGAACAGTGAACAGAGCTTCTTGGTCTGCCAATCTCCGAATTGGCAGAAACACTGGAAACTGAACGAAGCCTAGCAACTCCCTGAGGAATATTATTAACACAACGAGGTAAATATGAACGACAAGATCAAACAACTGCTGAGCGAGCTGGCTCAGCTCAAGACCGATCTTTATGGCAAGGATTTCCTGCTCACTTGGGAAAACAGCACGGACAACCTCAAATCCGTGATGCTGGTGGCAGAGATCATGCAAGCTCTGCATCGGCAGAAGAAATCCTTCAAGATCTTTGATAGTGGCCTGGGAATCGCCATCTTCCGCGATAACAGCACCCGCACCCGCTTTAGCTATGCATCGGCCGTGAATGCCCTGGGTTTAGCTCTTTCCGAGCTGGATGAAGTCAAGAGTCAGGTGGCTCATGGTGAAACCGTGCGCGAAACGGCTGCCATGATCAGCTTCCTCACCGAGGCCATCGGCATCCGGGACGATATGTATCCCGGAGAGGGTCATTCTTACATGGTGGAAGTGGCAGATGCCGTCAGCGAATCCTTCCGGGAAGGCGTGCTGGCACAACGTCCCACCCTGGTAAACCTGCAATGCGACCTGGACCATCCCACCCAGAGTTTGGCAGATCTGCTCAAGCTCAAGGACTACTTCGGTGGCCTGGATCAGCTCAAGGGCAAGAAGATAGCCATGAGCTGGGCCTATTCCCCTTCCTACGGCAAACCGCTCTCCGTTCCGCAGGGTGTGATCAATCTCATGACCCGCTTTGGCATGGAAGTGGTGCTGGCGCATCCTGAAGGCTATGACCTTCTGCCGGAAACACTGGACAGCGCTGCCAAGTTTGCTCAAGCCAGTGGTGGCAGCTTCCGCATTACTCACGATATGAAGGATGCCTTCGAGCAAGCTGATGTTGTCTATCCCAAGAGCTGGGCACCAATGGCTGTGATGCAGGAGCGCACCCGTTTGCTCCGCGGTGGAGAAAAGCAAGCCCTGAAAGACCTGGAACAGGCCTGCCTCGCCCAGAACGCCAGCCACATGGATTGGGAATGCACCGAAGAGATGATGGCTCTCACCAAGGGTGGGAATGCCCTCTACGAGCATTGCCTCCCCGCCGATATCTCCGGTGTATCCTGCAAACAGGGGGAAGTGGCAGCCTCCGTCTTTGAACGCTACCGCCTGCATACCTATCAGGAAGCCGGTTTCAAACCCTTCGTCATAGCTTCTATGATCTTCAATAGCAAGATCAAGGAACCCGCCGCCAGGCTATCTTCATTTTACAAGGAGTAAAGTAAGTTTACCACAGAGAACACAGAGAAAAGCAGAGTAAAGTAAGTTAACCACAGAGAACACAGAGAAAAGCAGAGAAAAGCAGAGAGATATGCAAACAGATACTGTCATTAATACTGGACTGAATTTACTTAGCCAAGAGATCATCGGGTCATGTATAGATGTTCACAGGGCTTTGGGTCCAGGCTTGCTTGAGTCTATCTACATGGATTGCTTGTGTAGGGACTTGACCTTGAAAGGTGTTTCATTCAGTAGAGAACCATACTTGGATATCAAGTATAAAGGTGCAGTGTTTCACACCAGATTAAGAGCAGATTTGATTGTTGAGAAGAAGATCATTGTTGAACTCAAGGCTGTGGAGAGTTTACTGCCTCTTCATGAAGCCCAATTGATGACATACTTGAAACTTACAGAACTTGAGCTAGGCCTGTTGATAAACTTCAATGTAGTTCTGCTTAAGAGTGGAATTCAACGTATTCGCTTGAACCATGGCAGGTTTGATACATGATACTCTCTGCTTTTCTCTGTGTCCTCTGTGGTTTAAATCCTCTGCTTTTCTCTGTGTCCTCTGTGGTAAGATTTTTAAGGAGAATAAATGTCCAAAATAATGCCCAAGCATAATCCTGAGATTGCTCTCAAGAATGCACGTCGCTGCAAAGAACACGGCATCATCCTGCCCACCTTTGCACAGATGAAGAATCCCACCCTCATTCCCGAGGAGATTCAGAAAAGAATCCAACCCATCGGGCTCTGGGATATCAACCCCCTCAATCTCTTCCGGATCAACTGGAAGAACGATATCAAGACCGGTCTCTTTGGAGATGTGAACTACCTGGAGATCCCACCCGAAATCAGCGGCGTCAAAGCCCGCATCATTGGCCTGGTGGGCAAATACTTCCCCACCGGTGCCCACAAAGTGGGTGCTGCCTATGGCTGTCTGGCTCCCCGCTTGGTGAGTGGTGAATTTGATCCGGACTACCACAAAGCCGTCTGGCCTTCCACCGGCAACTACTGCCGCGGTGGCGCTTTCGATTGTGCTCTTTTGGCCTGTCACTCTGTTGCCATCCTGCCAGAAGAAATGAGCACAGAACGATTCACCTGGCTCAAGAGCATCGGTGCCGAAGTCATCGCTACTCCTGGTTGCGAATCAAACGTCAAAGAGATCTATGACAAGTGTGCCGAGCTGCGTCCGGATCCCCATTACCTCATCCTGAACCAATTTGATGAGTTTGGCAATCCTCTCTGGCATTATCATGTGACCGGATCTGCCATTCTGGAAGTCTATAACCAGATCAAGACCGGGCAAACCCGCCTGCAGGGCTACGTCTCCGCCACCGGAAGTGCCGGCACCATCGCAGCCGGAGATTTCCTCCGCAAATCCTTCCCCCGCATGGTCGTGACTGCCAGCGAAGCCTATGAATGCCCCACTCTCTTGATGAACGGCTTTGGCGGACACCGCATTGAAGGCATAGGCGACAAACACGTTCCCTGGGTGCACAACGTCCGCAATACTGATGCCGTTGCCGCTATCCGGGATGAAGATTGCATGCGCAGCCTGAGACTCTTCAACGAGCCTGCCGGCAAAGACTTCCTGATCTCTCAGGGGATCTCTGCAGAACTGGTTGAGCAGCTCGAGCTTCTGGGCATCTCTTCGATCGGCAATCTGCTCTCTGCCATCAAGCATGCCAAGTACTTTGAGCTGGATGAAAACGACGTGATCTTCACTTGCTTCACGGATTCCGCCGGGATGTATGTCTCCCGTCTGGAAGAAATGCAAGCGGCCCGTGGTGCCTACACCCGCGATCTGGCTGCCAGAGATTATGAAGCCTGCCTCCTGGCGCAGAGCTACGACAACTTCCAGGAATTCAATTATCGCGATCGCAAGCGCGTTCACAACCTGAAGTATTATACTTGGGTGGAACAGCAGGGCAAAACCTATGAAGAAATCCTGGCCCAATGGGAACCTGAATATTGGCAGGAGATCTTTGAGAATACCGTGGAAGAACTGGATAAGGCCATCGAGGAATTCAACCATCTGGCCTGATCTCTGTGTGATTATTCCCGCCTCCGGCAAAGGCCTCCGCTTTGGAGGACCCAAGGTGAACGCCTTGCTGGAGACGGGAGAAACCTTTCTGGAGCACATTCTGAATACTTGCCGTGAAGCAGGGCTGGAAAGGTTATGCCCGGTGCTGAATCGTGATACGCCGGACATGCTTTCCAGCTTGCGCCTGGGCTTTCGGGAAAATCCTGATTGCAGCCATTATCTGATCTTCCCGGTGGATTTCCCATATGTAAGAGCTTCCACTGTCCAAGCCCTTGCCAAGGCTTCGGCCACCCATCCCACTGCGATTATCCGTCCCTCCCATCAAGGCAGAACCGGCCACCCCATCATCATTCCCGCTTCTCAGGATTGGCATTTGGACCTGCCCAGGGCTGGGCTGGCAGCTCTGATCCACCACTCTGGTCTAGATATCCTCGATCTCGAGCTGGACGATCCCGGCATCCTCCGCAATATCAACCACCCGGGGGATTGATCCCGGCTCCCAAGTAACCACTCCCCCACTCCCCCACTAAATCGTACATCGTACATCGTACATTGTAAATCGTACATCGTACATCGTACATTCAAAATCACTCTATACACTGTTTTAAAGATCAAAAGGGAATTCCCATCCCTCCCACCACGTCCTCTCACTATTATACGGGGGACGCTTTCTCTCTGAAGTGGACACTTTTCTGTGGAATCTTTTCCTCATCCGCCTAAGATCGTTGCTATATGCCTTCGGGAGGGTGAGTTAGATAGCATCCCAGATATCCTGTTGCCTCCGCACTCTGCGTCTCGTCATTCCGGGAATTCGGGGTCACAGAAGCTAATCGAAGAGAGACTTTGGGGCAGAATTGCCCGGAATCCAGAAAACCTATACCCATTGCTACGCAAGGCTCACCATTATGTCATTCCCGGCCAAGATAATTCTTGACAGAAAGATAAGCAATGATACAATATGACTTGGCAAAAAAATGAAGGAGATCATGATGTATTGCAACAACTGTGGCCAGGAGCTACCTGAAGGAACGCAGATCTGCTCCAAATGCGGAGTGTCAATCGCTTCTCCGCAACACCAAGATAATCTCCACACCAAGGAACAAGGTATAGGCTTACTGGGCATCCTGTGCTTTCTTGTCCCGATCCTGGGATTGGTTCTGTTCATCGTCTGGAAGGACACTCAGCGCAAAAGAGCCAAAGGAGCTGGCATCGCTGCTCTGATCGGGGTAATTTGCATGGTTGTTCTACCAATCCTGACATCGATCGCTATTCCACTTCATTTACGCAGAGTGGAGAAATCCCGCTCAACTGAGGCGCAGACCGCTCTCTCCGCCATCCGCGCAGCCTACGTTGTCGCTCAGGCCGAAGGCAGTTTGGAGGGCTTCACGCTTGATATGGCACTGAAAGAAGCGCAAATCAGCGAAGACACCATGAAGAATTGGAAGTTCGAAGTGGTTGGCCAGATCGATCGGAGGAAGTATATTGCCACATCCACAGCAGATTTTTCTGCCGGAGAAGGCATGCAGGTTATATATGACGATACAGATGGCTCATTTCATGGATATGGGATCAACGAATTTGATAATCCGGATTATATGTCGGGGGAATAGGATAGCGAAAGAGTAAGTCTGATGAGATTAATAAACCTAAAGGCAGGAGTATTGATGCCCAAAGCTGTTGCTGCCAAAACATCAAAAGATATCACCAGCCAGGTTACAGTAGGGGACTACAAGATCGATGTGGTACGTAAGAGCATCAAAAACCTGCATCTATCGGTCTATCCACCCACCGGGAGAATCAGGATCGCCGTTCCCAAGCAGATGGATGATGAGAGTATCCGCTTACACATCGTTTCCAAACTGGGCTGGATCAAAAAGCACATCGCCAGATTCGAGCAGGTAGAGCGCTTTTCCCATCGTGAATACATCACAGGTGAAAGTCACTATCTGGAAGGAAAACGCTATCTGTTGAATGTTATCCCAGGCTCTAGTATCAACCGCATCAAACTGAGAGGTGGCGCTTACATCGATCTCTACGAAAAGCCCGGAACCCCTATCTGGCATAGACCTCTAATGCTGCAGGAGTGGTATCGGGCCAGGCTGAAAGCCAGAATCGAGCCCCTGATCATCAAATGGCAGGACATAATCGGAGTACAAATCTCCGAGTGGGCGATCAAACAGATGAAAACCAAATGGGGCACTTGCAATATCCTCGCCAAGCGCATCTGGATCAATCTGGAACTGGCTAAGAAACCGGAAGATTGCCTGGAATACATCATCGTCCATGAACTGCTGCACCTCTTGGAAAAGCACCACAACGACAATTTCAAAACCCTGATGGATAAATATCTCCCTGACTGGAGAGTCAGGAAGGACATCTTGAATAGGTTCCCACTCAGCCATGAGGAATGGGAGTATTAAGCCCTTGTATAGATATCTCTATGTAGGTAGGTATGATGAAGCAACGAAAAAGTGTTTTAGATAGCGACTTCTACAAAAACAGATACGAAAAAATAATCAAATTAGCTGGTCCCAGATATTCACCAGAGACTAATGTTGATATCCCTTTATCGGACATTTTTCATGGTTTGTGTAGAACTGAAGAATTCTACAACGAGATAAGGAAGATGACCGGATTGATTTTTAAAGGTTCTAAGTATGATAAAAGCGATTGGGATGATGAGAATATCGATAAGCGGAACAAGCTTCTATCTAAGACTCTTTGTGAACTTCATGAAATTGTCTGCAATATCAAGGACTATTCGTCTGAAACAATCAACTGGGCTGAGATAACAAGGCTTACCGAACATACAGATAGTCAACTATTGAATTTGATTGATAACTACCAAAGGCGTAAACAGGAACTAAACGATATAAAACCAGAAAGCCAAGGCACGTCTTATCAATCAAGTCCTTCAGAGAAAATTGGTTATACGATTCGAAATCTTCGAGATCTACACGGGACTATAATGGATCTCGATGATCTGTCAAGAAAGAGCAAAGCCCGGTTATCTAATAACCCATATTTGTTGATAGAAGGCAATGCAGGCATGGGAAAAACACACCTGCTATGTGATTTGTTTAGGATTAGAACTGAGAGTGTTGACCCTCCATTACCAACCTTCTTATCATTTGGCGAACAATACAGGAATGTTTCTGATTTCTGGGGCACTTTCCTACACTCTCAGGGGCTAGATTCGTTCTTTAATAATAAGGCAGAGTTTCTTAGGCATCTTGATTGTTTAGCTAGGGTCAACTGCTGTAGATCACTCATAATGATTGATGCCTTAAACGAATCATCCGATGGCTTTTGGCAGAATCATTTTACTGGTTTATTGGATGATATCAGCAGCTACAAACACGTAGCCTTAGTCGTTACAATTAGGACTGGATTCGAAGATTCTGTTCTGACTACAGATCAGATAAACAGGCTGGAATGCGTAAACCATACAGGATTTACTGAGGTAGAATGGCAAGCCGTTACAATGTACTTTGAACACAACGATATCCCATTACCGGAAATTCCTATTCTCTACCCAGAGTTTCAAAATCCCCTATTTCTAAAACTATTCTGCGAAGCTTTCAAAAAAAGGAAACAGACCAGAGCTAAACAGGATATCTTCCGGGGTCATGAGGGCTCTACATTTATATTTGAGACATTCATTGATAAGGTATCACGACCCCTGGTCAGAAAGTATGGATTGGTAAAAAAGACTAATCTTGATGTTTGGAATTCGATAATCAAGCCTATCGCAAAGACCATGGTTGCTACTAATTCTGATAGAATAAGTGAATCTGCCCTACATAGTATAATTCATGCATCACATCCTCATGTAACACCATCAGACCTTATCCGTGATATGGAAAAGCTGTTACTGATAACTAGGTATCCGAGCGTTGTTAACGAAGGCAGCTTTGATATTAGATTCCCATTTCAGAAATTCAGCGACCACCTGATAATTCGTTATATCTTCGAAAAGTATGAAAGTGAGTTTGGAAAGAAGAATAAGAATCTTGTTACGGCAAAGCGGTTCTTTTCAAAGAGAAGAAAGCTTGGAAAGACCATTTTCAGTAGATGGTATTTGGGTTTATTGGATGCTTTATCGATACAATGTCCAGAACAACTGAAGGGAATTGAGTTTATAGAAGTCGCACCATATCTATTGAACAGATATCACACTGCTTATCATGCAGTTAATGCATTCATTGAAAGTTTGGTGTGGAGAAAAAGCACTGCTTTTAGCTCAGATCTACGGAATACTAACGGAATTATCAACAAGTACGTATTTCACAATGAAGGCATGCGAAATACATTCTTCGATGCGCTTCTCACGGTTGCTCCAATAGAGAACCATCCCTACAATGCTACGTCGTTAGACAATTTCCTAAAAAGGCTTAGTATGCCTAGACGGGATGCTGTTTGGTCAGCTTTCCTACATTATCAGAACAATGAAAATCGCTCTGTGGATAGGATATTGAATTGGGCAAAAATAGACAATGCAACAAAATCTGTTACAGACAACTCACTTTATTTGATGGGTATTACTCTGTCATGGTTTCTTACGACTCCCAACCGCTTTATTAGAGATCGAGCTACAAAAGGTCTTGCTTCCATCCTTAAATCCAGGCCTGCATTGATAATTGAGTTGTTTCAAACCTTTGAGCATGTTGACGATATTTACGTTTTAGAGCGGATATATTGTGCCGCGTACAGCTGTGTTCTTCATAATACAATAGATAACGCAAGTCTCAAAATGTTTGCAAGATATGTCTACAATAAAATCTTCAGGTTAGGGAGACCACCGAAACATATACTGCTTCGTGACTATGCTAGAGGAATCATTGAAATAGCCTTGTCTCGCGGGTTATGTAAGAACATAGATACCAGCCTGATTTACCCACCGTATAAGAGTAAATGGCCAACGCACATTCCCTCAATAGACGAACTCCGAGAAAAGTACTATATTGAAGACTATACTCAGCTAACAAGGGAAAAACGTGGATTTAATGATATCTGGAATTCAGTCATAGACTATGGCGATTTCTCTCGGTATGTTATTGGCACAAATAGCGGCAGTTGTTCTTGGACTGGTAGAAGAATAGATGACAACGCGAAATCGGTAAAACAGATTTTTGATGACTTTAAAAACGGCTTAACTAAAGAGCAGAAGTCAAAATGGGATTATCTCGAATTGTTGGAATCAACAAGACCGCTCGCGATATTTGAAAGAATTGGCTCGGTGAATCCAGAAATTGACATAGATAATGAAATTGAATCTCTCGAAGCCTCGTTTATAACGTCTTTATCTGCTAAGCAGAATGAACTATACACTCAGGTTCTTAAGCCATGCCTTGTTAACGGCTATCAAATTAATGACCCACTTGAAACGTTTGACCTATCTATAGCTCAACGTTGGATTTTTAACCGTGTCATTGAGTTAGGTTATGATCCATCAATACATAATCATTTTGATGCGTACGTCGATAATTATGGCAGAGTTGGAAGGTCGGAGCATAAAGCTGAGCGAATCGGTAAGAAGTACCAGTGGATCGCATATCACGAGTTCATGGGGATGCTGTCAGACAATTATAAGTACAAGGATGATAACTGGTTTGATCCCCTGGATAACTATTCAGGGCCCTGGGAGCCGCATATTAGAGACATTGATCCAACGCTGCTAGTTCAGAATGATGAACACATCAATCAATCAATACCCTTAAAGAATTGGAAAACCGATGAATGTGTGATAAAATCATGGCATGAACAAGTGGATGATGTAAAATGGCTTAGAATGAGGAAGGACATCCCCAATCCTTCAACACTTATTGAAGTTGTCGATGACAATCTCGGTAAATGGTTATTACTAAAAGCACATCTTCATTGGCCAATGCCAACACCACCAGAAGAAGAAAAGTATGATGAGCAAACCAGAGATGTTCTGTTACGGATAAAGAGTTGTTTAGTGAGGAAATCTGATCTTCAGAAAGTTGTTTCGTGGTGGAGAAAGAAACGACAGAAAAGTAATTGGATGCCAGAATCCGGTAGTTTTTACCACATTTTTATTGGTGAGTATCCTTATTCTTATGCCTATGAATGCACCAAAGGAACAAAAGACGAGTGGGTAAACGAAGAAAATTCAAAAACAAGCCCCAATATCCCTATGCTCATTACTGATGACTGTTATGCTAACGAGTTTTTGCTGGATTGTTCGTATGAAAGAACAAGGATTGATATCAATCTCCCGTGTGCCACAATAGTCAAAGATTTAGGGCTTAACCAAAAGTTTGTAGATGGGAGATTCTATCTGGATGATAAACTGGTAACCTCTCCCCTTTCCACTTTCGATGACTCGGGGTTATCAGGATTACTATTTGATAAACGGACTCTTTCTCAATACATTAGTGATAAGGGATACGCCGTCATATGGACTCTATTTGGTGAAAAGAGAATATTAGACACGAAGAGTAAATCGCCAGGAATACTTGAGATAAACGGAATATACTGGTTAGATGACCAGTTCGAGTTGGATGGATTGTATATGACTTCATATACTCAGTATTATCCTCAATAATCCTCTTAATGGAGGACTCGGATGAATCTATCTGCAATTACTTGATTGCAGAATTTCTGTCATAATTTGAAGTTTTCGGTGATCTGATTTGCAAAAAGCCTGTCAAAAACTACCTAAAGGGGTCTTGGAAAGGATGAGCAAGGATGAGCAACGATGCGACAGTGTGCAGATATCGTAGCACAATTTGCAGATTTCGTTTCACTTGCATCACCACTCAGTC
>JAZHDE010000245.1:0-11890 GCA_036584515.1 Candidatus Cloacimonadota bacterium
TAAGGCCGATTTGCCGCTGGTCCGGCATGTGGCCGCCACGCTCCGGGCCAACCATTTTAAAGGCACGGCCGTGCTGGCCGATCATCGCCTGATCGGTTTCGAAACCGGCGATACACACGACTCTTGTTACGGTGTCGCGTTTGCAAACGAAAAGGCACGCCCGCAGCCAGCATGCCTGGTCAGATCAACGGTAGCCTTGCTCAGGAGAGATCAAATCTGCTGATAAACATGGCAGAGGAACTGAAGAAGCGTTATAGGCATAAACTGCTGGAGGAACGAGTCTCTCTGAAGGGCGTTGTGGATAACCTCGAGGGAGACATGGCAAGCTTCCTGAGTGACCACTATATCAGGGGTTATGTGCGTAGGAAAGCAGTTCCCGGAGACTTGGTCTCTATTGTACCCGGTTCTCTACATTCCGATGGCTTAATCCAATAATCCCATATTCATCCATTTGTAAATCCATCTATTGACTCAATAGACTATACTTCATAAGATCCATCTCTTTATTCAGATATCCTCCTCATTCGAGTGCTTGGCCATAAACTACTATAGGAGAAACGGTTCATTAGCTTTCGCTAAAGATTCGCTAAGGCATCGTTAAGGAATTGCTAAAGAGATGAATTGGGAAGGCACAGGAAAGCAAACTATGGGTGGTCAGTACAAGCCATTCTGCAGAGTAAGGATGATGTAACAATCAAAGAAAATAAAAAAGCGGATCAAAACTGATCCGCTAAAAGGACTGATACTCGCTGTTTAGGCTTCTTCTGCTTCTTCTTCGCCTTCGCAGCAGTTGTCCTGAACTTCCTCTTCGGTTTTAAGTGCGCTGACAGTAACGTCCACAGTGCATTTGGCCAGTTCGGGATAGAAATCGTCAATATACTCTCTGGTCGTAGTTTCAATATCAGTGTGTTTATCCAGAATCTCCTGACTGAAGTGCACCTTGATGACCATATTGCCCAATCCACTGGTGATATTAACCTTGGGCATCTCACCATAGACGTTGTTCAAGAATTCGGGTAATGACTTGGAGAGCTTAACGCTACCATTGACCCGCTTATAGGCTTTATAACCAAAATGAGCTGCTAAGGCTGTTCCACCGATTAACAGAATGGACTTGAAGATCTTTTTCATAATCATTACCTCTTAGTTTATCTATAAATTGATTTAATTCTGCCCCAGCTTCGGGTTTGGTTATGCACCGGAGCGGCCACACCTATTCCATGCGAATTAATAGGGTTGAGGCTGTATTCGCTATGGGAAAAAAGCACAATACCTTGGATATTGCTGAAGATAGTCCCGGCAGAGGGGTTCAGATTGAGGCTACCGCCAAAACTATTGAGAATCACATTGCACTGCCCGCTCCCGTCTGTGACGGCAAAACGCCCCCGGGATGATCTGCTTCCCAGGGAGCTGGCATTGATTACTCGAACCAGAACGGCTTCGTAAGCTTCGGATTCCTCGGCTCTGGAGATCTGAGCAGTGGTCAGTACAAGAGGCTGAGGAAGAGGATAATTACGATCCAGAACCCGTAAAGCGGTAATATCTTCAATGCAGGTCATGCCATAAGTCTCGGAGACGGTGCCGCTGATCTGGACATAATCTCCGATCTGGACACTTGATCTTCTTTCGGAGACAAGGATGGCACGGTATGGTCCCCCAATTGTTTCGCTCAGGATAAAACCACCGGTGCGGAAACTGGTAGCAGTCACAACGCCTTCCACAGATACTCTACGACCGACATATTGAGACGGGTAGGTATTGTCTATGCCTGGGTTTCCGGTGTGTTGTATGTCAAATATGGATACAGCTCCCAAGCTGGCTCCAAGAAGGGCCATCAGGGTAACGATCAATATCAGCTTATTCATTTTAAACCTCTCGGTACGCTTCTAAAGTATAGGCAATAATATGTCAAGCAAAATCAGCCCCAAAATCAAATCTTTGTTGGCAATTTATCAACAAGTCGGGGCGACCATTGCAAGATCATGTTATTAATACCTTTCAAACCAAGTAATACTGCTAGAAATTATAGTCCATCAAAAGCATGGTTTTGTCACCATCAAAGCCAAAAGAGACCTTGCTGCTGTCTCCCAAAGGATACCGGAGGAAGTCAATGGTGCTGATGAGATGGTTTAACACCAGGACTCCGGTGGCTATCTTGGAGTAGTCCTTCAGATTCTTATTATAGATCCGGATCCGATTGTACTCACGTCTGTTTTCCATAGATTCCCACTGCCAGCCTTGTTCTTCGGGATAGATGTTTTCATCAATATAGCTTTGTTGAGCTGCTGGATCGTCCGGATAGATTTCTCTGGCCTGTTGTCTGATCATAGAATTGTATCCGCCAGCTTCGAAGCCGCTGCTACTGTATCGGCTGAGGTGGGAATAGTAGTCAGGAGTGTAGTCGTCTGGTCTGATGCCTGCGTAGCGGATCGCATAGTCCACGTATTCGGTTTGACTGAGTTTCTGCTCGGTGGAGAGATAGAACAGTGTGCTCCAAAGCCCAATCTCAGCTCCAAGCATGGCATAACCGTAGTTATGACCTTTGGCAATCTGCATCACACCCGGAAGCCCGGCAGAAAGAACGAAGCTTCCGCCTCTGTTCTGTCCCATAAGTGGGATTGAAAGCAGCAGAACGAATAGAATAATGGTGAAGTGTTTCATCTTAAAAACCCATTTGATAGTTTAACATTAGTCCTGTTTCCCCGCTGGGAGTAAGATAGAGACGTTGAGCCTCACCGGGGGGATTGATAAAGGCTACATCTATAACGCTCAAGACGCGGTTGAAGATCATAAGTCCCACGAAGAGATTCTTCATAAGCTTGGTTTCCTGGTAATCTCCCCGGGTGTTGCGGTACTTTCTCCATTGCACTTCATCCACCCATTCCCATGTTTCATCAGCTCCATAGGTATTGGCGGCCAGGTAGTCCTGATACATCTGTAGATAATCAGCGTAGCTATACTGGTCGTTTGGGGTGAGGTAAAGCAGATAGTAGTTCCTGGCCAGCATTTCTTGTCTTTGATTAAATTCAGCGCTGCTTCGGTAGTTTTGCATATCCTGCCAGAAGCGTTCATCAGGAGCGCTTTCCACTCCCGCATAGACTCCGGCAAGATCGGTATAGCTTTGCTGCAAGGATCTGATCTCTGCTGAGGATTGCAGCATCATAGAGATGCTCAAGAGGTCTGCAGTGAGCATTACAGCTCCACGGTTCACTTTCCCCAGGCTTATCTGCCCGCTGCCGGGTAAAATGGCAGACATCCCCACATGAGCTATCTTTGGTAATCCAAAGAGAGGCAGAGCCAAGCCAATGAGCAGGAATATCGGCAGCAATCTGATATCTTTCATGTGTTCAGAATCTATAGGAAAGATTGAAGGTAGGAGTGATGCGATTCTCTCTCAGAGCAGTGTAGTAATTCATTTGGAACGGACTCTGGCTGATGGACATTCTGTTGCGGTCGTTGGTAAGCAATACAGCATCTATTGCACTGATGAAGTGATTGGCTATCAGTCCCAAAGATACAAGCCTGGCACTGGAATACTCTGTCTCGGCATCCTTTCTCATGTCGATATACTCTCTGCGCATCAAAGAGTTGGTGGGAGAGCTAGATGGTACCATAGCGGACATATTGCCGGCTATGATGTTATCAATTGTATGGTTTCCGAGCCATCTGGCATCAATCCCGTCTCCACTGAGAACAAAGGCATCTTCATATTCGGGAAGATCCAGCACAAAGTCTCCAGCTTCAGCGGCGAAGGTGTGATACCAATCTGCCCATCCAAAGATGTACTTGTTATACTTGCCGATATCCTCATAGAAATGCTGAGTATCGTTACTGTCAAGACGGAAGAAGGTTCCATCGTAGATATCAACATTGCTATGAGCTATGAGGATGGCTTGCACATTGTTCTGGTACTCTCTGCGATATCTGGGTCCTGTATAGGAATAATCTCCAATCTGTTGAGTAATTGTCTCGCCATTAGCGAAATACTCATAGTCGTCGACCTTCTTGTCGCCTTGGTTGTTGAAATAGAGTATGCCCCCGATCAAAGCCAGCTCCACGACGGGGTAGATATAGGTTCTAATCACAGATTTGTCTGCATAGAACTGCCCGGCTCCAGGAAGAATCATGGAAAAGAGCATGGCCTTACGAGCATCTTTCTTCTGGTAGTTGACTGTAATCAAATCATCATTCTGAAGAGGTTGGAGGCTGGTGCCGGTGGTGTCAGCTACCGGATCAGTGCCAAAGATTAGATCCTCGTAAGATTGAGCAACCAGGCTTGCACAGCCAAGAGTCATTACTAGGAGTATCAGACTTGTAATCTTCATAATATATCCTTATTAGCTATTTCTCAATAGCAAATCTTAAAGTTCTGTTACTGTTACCGCTTCTTACCTGAAGGATATAGACTCCAGAGCTGAAGCTTCTAAGATCAAGCTCGATGTCCCTTTGGGGGGAAAGGCTTTCCTGAAACTCTTTTCTGAACAAAAGAGAACCGGAGATATCGTATATGGAGCAGTATCCTTCCTGGTTGCTATTTTCAATTCTCAATCTGGAAAGACCTGTCGTAACAGGATTCGGGAAGATAAAGGCATTCATCGGAGAGGAAGTGGGAACCGGGTTTGATACACTTTCGTGATAAACGCCACTCTTTCCATTGCGGAGTCCATGCCAGATGATTGGGTTACCACCGGGACTCACAAGAGTCTTGATCTGTACTTTTGCTCCACGAATTGGGTAATACCAAAGCAGTTCCTGGCTTTCAGGCTGCCAGTGGAGATAGTCAGCCTTCTTGAGCTTATCCCAGAACATTCCAAGACTGTCACGTATTGTTCCCTGCTCATCAATTGCTATGTAGCCCCGGTCTTGCAAAGGGTAATAGAGAATATCGCTTTCAAACCTGACGGCCTTTGCATGAGCCTGAGCTTCCATGGTATGGGGATAAACAGAGCGAGGGAAACCAGGAAGCAAGCTTCCATCCAAGCTTATTGCATAGGCATTACTATCTCTGCCAAAGAAGATCACAGGAGAATATTCTCCCAGTTGTGCCAGTCCCAATTGAGTCATCATGCCCGAATTACCCGAGAAGATTCTAGTCAGCAGTCCTTCCTTCAGAGTATAGATATTGCCATTGTTTGAGGCTAAAATGATGACCGTAGCATTATCGTTTGTATTTTGAAAGGCTACTGCCTCATAGTTCCCAAACTCATCGGGAAGACTGTATTCCTGCTGGACCTCCATACCGGAGTCTAAGACCAGGAGCTTATCAGCTGTGAGGGCATAGAGTAGATCACCACAAGCCACCATCGAGCGGATGTTACCGATTTCAGTATTGACTGATTCAACATCGTAGTTCTGAATCTTGAAGAGACTGGTCTGAGTAGGTACAAACAAGCTATTGCCCAATGGGAAAGGTAGACTGGTGAGGCTATCCGGAAATGAAACATGGTGCTGCTGAAACACATCGTCAAACACATCCAGAATGCTTATTGACTGATCACCTGTGACAATAAGCTCATCATATTGATCATCATACTGATTGGCTGTGAGGATAGGTTTATTCCCGGGTGCAGTATTGGCAGGAAAGTCTCCCAGCATATTCATCCAGTCGCCACTAAGATCAGGTTGACTCAAAAAGGCAAGCTTGCCACTCTGAACTACCGGTATCTCATCACTGATGGAAAGGCTGGTACGCACAACTGGAGCCACTGCCAGAGCCAGGCTGTCAAAGAATACCGTTTGACTTCCAGAGAAGAATCCATCCATGATCATCAGGCTCATAACAGCATTTGTATTACTGATTTGATCCAGCCAATTCTGTGCAGGAAGTCCGTAGCTATCCTGAAGAGGAGGTTCAGTCCCGGGACCAAATCCAGGGCGCCAAGGGTTTGTGGACCAACTTGAAAACAAACCGTCAGAGTTCAGAATTGGTCTGTAGGCATGAAAGTATTCATAGGGCGTACCTGTCCAAAACCAAGAGTATTCATTGCCCAGATCGGGTAGGTTGTCTGCCTCGATTACTTGCACTCCACGACGGCTGTAAACGGTATTTACTGTATTGTTGTCAAAATTCGAAACCCATTCCCCATCAGGATAAGCAGTTCCTTGGTTGTAGATGATGTCCTCGTTGATATGCCAAGCCAGGATACCTCCACCAATTGAAGAACCATCGGGCTTCAAGAAAGAAGGCAAGAAATAGTCATATTCATAACTGGGAGATTCACTCGGGTCACCATCGGGACTGGGATAAAGGATCACTCTACCATCCAGGTCAGTGATCACGGCAGGAATACCATCACCATCAGGATCCACAGAGCGGTTTTCCAGGAGGACATACTCACTTTGGGAAAGGGGTATCTTAATAATCTGAGGGTAAGGTTTATCATCCGTGCTCATTCTGCTACTGGCGGCCAAATGGACCTCTTGATCAAGACGAAACTCGTTACTGTCCCGCATTAAACCGAGCCTGCGAAACTCCTCTTCAAAAAGCAAAGCTCTCGAAAAGGCACCTGGCAACGCCGGCAGAATTCCTTCAACTGCTACCCAGGTATCATCATCCAGTGGCCCTGTCACCATCGTCCCGCTGCCGCCACTGTCCATAATGTCAAAGGCTCCAACCATGGGCTGGAAGGTTCTCACGTTGTACAAATCAACCAAGCCCATGGAATGACCAAACTCATGGGCAATCACAGAGTTTAACGCTCCATATCCCGAACGGATCGTCAGTCCACCAGATTCATAGGTGTTAAAATCCTGTGAGATAGTGGATGGTACATTGCAGGCGTGATAAATCTTGTGAGCTCCAGAATCAACCTCAACGGCCTTGTCTTCTCCCACTCTGATGAAGAAAGAGGGCAAGTCAGCCGGACTATCTCCCATGATATCGTGTTGCCAGTCTGATCCGGCATGGATGATCATATAGTGATTATAGGAACCGAAATTGATCTCCGGGCTTTGTGTATCGGCTATCTCAAAGGCAGATTGGAAATACTCTTCTACCCTGGAAACGAAAAATTCCGAGCTAGCTCCGGGAGGATTGTAGTAAGCCATGGGCTGAGGAAGCGTGTAAAAACTGCCATCCTGAGGGAATACGTCATACTCCAGATCCACAGTACCAACAGAAGCAGCCAAATAGTAATACCTCAAAGCCTCGATATTGGCTCTAAAATAGTCTCGGTCATGCGGCGGACTTCCCACGCTAAAGACATAGTTCGGATCAGGTTCCAAGAAGAATTTGCCGTTTCCTGTAGTTTGAGGATCATCCGGCATTTCTTCCTGAAAATCTACCAGGATCACCAATAGCCTGTGACTACTGTCCCTTCCTTTTTTTTGGCTCATTTCACCGGGACTGGGATTTGTTCTCAGAAGGGGCGTATAGGGATGCCTTCGGGGTGGAGTGACGCCCTCAAAACGTTTCAATACCATTGCTTCTGCCCAGAGCTGAAGCGAGAGTAAGGCCATGCCTAGAATCAGTAGTTTTTTCATCAATACTCTGCAAAGACAAGGGGTCTTTGCATTTGAGACACACAACCGAGTGTGTCAAACACAAAGAACCCATCTTTAACTGAAGCTTTCAAGCTGTGTTCTTAGAATTCAAATCCCAGCGAGAAGACTTTGTTGTAATCATTGATCAGTTTGCCACCGGTTATCAAACCGATGTCAGCAGTGAGCTTATAGCGTTGACTGAAGCTGTATTGGAATCCTGCTCCAAAGCTGGGACCGACAACTTGTCCTGCATCGTCCAAAAAATATCCGGCACGGAGAGTAATCAGATCCAGATAAGTGTATTCAGCACCGGCTGCATAGATGACTTCTTCCATGTGTTCGAAACCAGTGATAAACCTCTGAAAGAGAGGGTCTTCATTGGCGAGAATCTTGCTGGCTTCTACGCTAAGCTTAAGATCATTTATCTGAGATTCCATAACCTGATAAGCGGCACCAAGACGTATCGTCATGGGCAAAGGATCAGATTGAGCTTCATTGACATAGGTAACATTGGGTCCGATATTCTGAATGACTGCAGCGGCATCCAAACCTTCCACTCCGGCAACATCTTTGAACTTGCTGGCTAGATCGAAAGCATAGCCAAAGGTCTTGCCCTCAGAATCCGTGTTGCCTGTGCCGGGCGCAAGATAGCTGTAGATTATCTTGAAATTGCCACCCAGGCCGATCTTATCAGGTACAAGCTCGTAGCCATATCCCATAGCAAAGGCAGCTTCAAAGGTGTGGAATTCACCAAGCTCATTACCATTTTCATCCATCTGCATTTGAGTTCCGGCATCAAGCCAAGTGATATGAGCTCCCAGATTACCAATGCCATCAAAGTATTGATTCCAACCATAGTACTGGTGGAACATATCATCAAAACCAGCACCAGCACCTACCATCCAAGGCATGTGGGTGGCAGTGATCTGAGTCTTACGGTTAAAGGCCATGGCAGCAGGATTCCACCAACCGGCATAAGCATCATCGACAACGGCAGTATAGGCGCGACCCATGCCATTGGCGCGGGCACCCGGCTCAAAAGTAAGGAAGAGGGGAGCTGCCTGAGAAATGGCGGAAAGCCCCAATGGCGCTATTAAAGCAATCACCAAGACTGCTGCTTGTATCATTTTTGTGTTACTAAACATGGTACCTCCACAAATAGGGTTATTTTTTTTGTATGCAGGCATCAATAAATATAGCCTTCAACTTGAATCTGCTTAAAGTCTAAACGGATTGAACCGGAAAACAAACGTTCCCGTTTGAAACATGCCTTGAAGATAGCCCGAGGCTAACAAATTTCTTGCTTTGTCTCCTTAAGAATTGGTGCCGAAGGCCGGAATCGAACCGGCATGAGCTAATGCTCGGTGGATTTTGAGTCCACTGCGTCTACCAATTTCACCACTTCGGCACACTGTTGTTCACTCTTTTGCAGGATAGTTCTGCTGTCAATAAAAAAAAGCTCGAAGAACGCTCCAGGTATGGATTTTACTCAACAATTCCTGGTCACTTGCAAATGGCTTCCACACTCGATTCTGTAGCGATGCCTTAGCGACTCTTTAACGATCCTTTAGCGAGCGTTAAGGATATGCTTATACTACAGTAGTTTATGGATACGTGATGAAACAAGGACAAAGAGGGAGAGTTTTGATACAACAAAAGAAAGCCGGATAGAAGGGAATTCCATCCGGCTGATAGAATTGTTGATATTCTTATTGAGGTCCGATAGCTCTCACTCTGAAGAATGCTCTTGGAAGTTCAGGAATAGGGATACTGATACTCAATTGTCCAGTACTGACTCCTGGCATATCTTGCCAATCTGGTGATAGGGGATCAGAAGCTATCTGAACATAGTACAGGCCAGCCCCCGGAACAAGTTCCCAGCTCAGAATCAGATTGCTTCCCTCTGGACTGAGGCTAATGTCAGGATTCTGGGGAGTGTCCAAGCTGAGGATATAGGTCTCAAAACATCCCAGATCTGGAGGATTGTCTCTTTGATTTCCATCGATGTCAAGGCTGACTTCCGGGATGAGTATTCCCTTGTTTCTGGCCGGAGAGGCCGGAAGAAGGACGTAGCTATCTTCTTCTAAAAGTGGATTCTCAAAGACACTATACTGATCGCCGGTTGTGAGGTTCCAGCTAAGGGTGTTGTTGATGAATTCGTTGTTCAAACGAACCAGGTTGTTACCTTCGGAGTAGTAGAGATTGTGAGTGTATTCTCCTGCACTGAAATTCATCAAAGAGGGGAATTGAGCTCCAAGCCCCTGATCTGCAACGCAGATATTATTCCGGAAGGAGAGGTCCGACGAAGCAGAGTCGAAGCCAAAGGCAAAGCCCTGAGAATTCAGGCTGCTATTGACCAGGGTATTGTGATAGATATCAGCATTACTGGAACCTGTGAGGTAAAGAGTGCTGGCTGAACCTGGACCTGTCTGTATATAATTGCTATGGATTCGATGCTGTCCGGAACTTCCCAGACTGGTTAACAGCAGAGCTTGGTTTCCATTACCCGTGATGCTATTTGCCTTGATAAGTGAAGAATTAGATCCACCATATAGTTGAAGTCCCATATAACGGAAATCCACAATGTCATTGTCTTCAAACACAAGCTCAGAGGTATAACCAAAGTAAGCTGCATAGTAATTGTTTTCAAAGTGATTGCCCACAATTTCCAGGCCGTCGTTGTTCTGTTGCTGAGAGGCATAGGCATAGATTCCCCAGGGATTGTTCATGAAGTATGAGTCTAGTATCTGCACATCTTGAAGCAAAGCCTCATAGGCATAAATGGCAGTGTTTTCCTGGCTGTTTGTGGCAGTATTGGGAACAACAAAGCTGCAGTTGTCAATCGTCAAATCCTCGGTATAGCGCTTGATGTTCATTATTCCGCTGTAGGATGGATTGATAGTCTGGAAAGAAATATCGCGGATCATCAGATTGTGGGTGTTGAAAAGGGTCAGACTGTAGTTTTCGGCACTGGAAGAGGCATTACTTTTAATGATCGGAGCATTCTGGTCGATACCTCCAAGCAATTCAATACTATAGAGATGGGAACCCGGCACATAGCCCAAGCTGGCTTTGGTGATGTATTCTCCGGGGTTGATCTGGATGGTCAGGTTGTTGCTCAGACCGCGTCTCATAACGGCTTCGAAGGCTGTTGACAGGTCAGGATAGTCTGCTCCTGTGCCGACAAAGATGCTTCCGGAGAGCGGTGCTCCCAAATCAGGGATTACACTAGCGCCCAGATCAGCAGGATTGCCAAAGGGGTTGCCATCGATGTCCAGATTTGTCGTGGAAGCAGCGGCTTTGTTTGCCAGATAGGAGCATTGAGCATAACCGTTGGCATCGGGTAGTGGATTGGCAATATAACCTTGAGGATCTATCTCAGAGAGCAAATCGGTTTTGTCTATAAGAACACTGTTGAGCATCACCATATGCTTGGCACTGCTATACCAGGCATTGTTCTGGAAGTAGTAATCCGAGCAGTTATTGATTCTGGCGGCATATCCATTGGTGGGGCTGGATAGAATGTTGTTCCAGAAGCTGGACATGGTTACAGTGTTGATTTCCAGGGCTGCGCCATATTCATTGAATGAAACATTTTCTGATATAACTGTATTGTGATTTATATACAAGTGGGTGGAATTTGAGATCCTAAGGGCAACAGATGATTGGGCACTGGATTGCGAGATATAGATGATGTTGTCTATGATCTGAGGCCGCGCCAGCCTTGCGAATGAAGTTCAGCAGGGCCTCGTCGGGCGTTTCAAGATCATCCCCGTCGCGATCCATGTACGCGGCGTGCAGGATTTCTCCGTGGGAGCTTATGAAGGCGATGACGCTCAGGTTCTGATTGCGGAACACGTCGGGGGTGATGTTGCTGGCGATGTAATTTCCGGACAAGGTGGCCATGAACTCGTAGGTGTCGTCCCACCAGGCCCAGTCCTTGAGCAGGTTGTCGAGGCGCGTCATGTCCTGCTGCAGGGAGTTGCGCGCCCGGCGGATGTTGGCCGCGGCGAGATCGCGCTCGAAGGTGTCCAGGCGCTGCGTGATGATCACGCCTATAACGAGCAGGCAACTCAGCCCCACGGCCACGAATATGAAGGTCAGAGCCAGGATGGCTCGGGCGCGCAGGGTGGTGAGAAGTTTTTTTGGCATACGGTGTGTCGTGGTTATTTAAATGAGTTACGGCGCAGCACAACAAGAGCTGCGGACGCGGCGACAAGGCCGCGTCATGTCCTGGAGAGGACGATTTCTCGCAGGGCCTGCCTCAGACTTTCAAGAGTGGTCGGTTTTGAGACATACCCGTTCATGCCCGCTTTTAGAAAGGCCTCCTTGTCTCCATCCATGGCATAGGCTGTCAAGGCGATTATGGGCACGTCCTTTTTCGCTCCAAGGGTTGATGAGCCGCGTA
>JAZHDE010000246.1:0-11833 GCA_036584515.1 Candidatus Cloacimonadota bacterium
CCATGGCTTCGATAATCACCCTGCCAAAGACTTCTTCTGCCAGAGTGGGCATCAGGAGCAGGTCATAATCTGCCCAGATATCCTGCATATCGGTTTTTCTGCCTTTGAAGCTGAAGCAGTCTTCCAGATGGTATTGACTGATCAGGCGGCGGCAGGTTTGGGTGTAAGCTGGGTCTTCAGAACCATATATATCCAGTCGGAAAGCAAAATCGGGCTCTGTCTTGCGGATATCGCGCAGCGCTTCGATCACCAGATGCAGACCCTTGCGGGGTTCGATCCTGCCGGCAAAAAGCCAGCGGGGTGGATTTCCCGGTTGGTGCTGGCGATGAGGTGGCAGAGGCACTCCCCGGGGCACCACATGCACGTCACTTACTCCATATTCAAAGCGGAGCCGTTCTTGGAGCCAGGTGGAGGGCACGATTGCCGGTTCCGGGATGATCTTGCCCCCCACTGTGAAGGGTAGCATTGTTTTAACTGCTTGGAAGAGCCGGGTCTTGAGCCCGGTGCTAAGGTAGTTTTTGAGCCAGATATCGCCTATATCAAAGATGTGCGGCACTCTGAGATCCTGCACTGCCAGACAGGGTGCGATGGAGAGAGCTTTCTGTGAGCCGATATAGACCAAGTCCGGAGCAAAATCCCGGATGGTTCTGCAGGTGAGGGCATAGTTATGGCGTTCCACCCGGTGTTTATCCAGGAAGCTTCCGCTGAGATAATCTATATAGTGGAGGTCCCGGCAAATGCCTTCGGAATCGAAGCCTGCGGCGGTTTGCCCACGGTTTCCGCATAGTATGCGCACTTGGTGTCCCCTGGCTTTTTGGTGTTCCAGGCTTTGAGCCACGGAGATTTCGTAGCCCCCTTCATGATGCGGGGGATAAAAGTTTGAGATGCCCAGGATTCTCATGCGCCGATCCTCACAACACCGCGGATCATATCTCCCAAATGTGCCTCCGGGAAGATGTTGATGCCGGCATAGGACTTGAGCAGATAGAGAAAGAGTGCCACCAGCAGGAAGACCACGATCACCAGAATCAGGTAGGTGATGAGCTTGGCGACCGAGGTGAGGCTCTTATCCATATCGCCGCGATCCATGGAGATAAATTGGTTGCGGGTGTCTCTGCCAAAGATCAGCACGATGTACCAGCGCCGGAAAAACCAGAAGGAGAAGCGGATATCGATGATGCCTTTGGAGGGAACCGGAGGCAACATCCGCTTCATGAGGTTCATGAGCTCCTTGCGCTGCTCGTGGGTGAGCTTTTCGGTGATGCCTTTGCTGCCGATTTCGCGGTTTAACTTGTTGTCACTCAAGATGCAAGCTCCGGCCCCTTTGCGGCAGAGAGAGCTCTTTTCCGGTTCTGAGCATAGTAAAGCTTTTGCATCACGGCAATCAGGGCAAAAACCAGCATGAGCTGATAGAAATTGTTGGTCTGCTTCAGCACCCACTCCAGGCTGGACTCGATGTAGATGGCAATGAGTCCTCCAATCAGTGCCACCGGCAGGAAATTCAGGCGGGTAAAGCGGTAGCGGAAGAAATTCAAAAGGTTCAGATAGTAGAAATAGAGCAGCAGAAACACGTATGACGCCAGAGTATGCCAACCGCTTTCCGCGGCTATCATCAGATAGATGGTTTCGACCAGGCCGTTCTTCTCATCTTCATCGTCCGGATTGTGCATCTCGATGTGGTTGCTGTATTGCCAGGGAGGATTGATCTTGATGCCAAAGTTATTGAGTCCCACTCCCAGAGGCTTGTCTTTCACCATCTTGAGAGCAGCTTTTGCCAGGCTTTGGCGCACCATGGCAGATTCATCGGGTGCGGTGCGAAAACGTTCACTGATGGAATTCCAGGCTCGTGCTAAAACAGCCAGTGAGACCAGGATCAACAGCACTCCCACCATGGCTTTTCTGGTGTCTATCCCGGAAAGCATGGAAAGGCCCAGAACAATCACCGTGCTGATTCCATAGAGCACCATACCGGCGCGGGACAGAGTGGAGATCACCGAGATGGAGATCATGGAAAAGACCAGTAGCCAGATACTGATCTTGGTCGAATCCAGTCCTTTGCGGTTCAGTAAATAGCTCAGGAAAATCGCGCCCAGAATGATGCTGTACATCACCAAGGAATTCTGATGCGGGAAGGGACCCCAGGATTGGAACTTTCCCATCCCGTATTTCTGTTTCATCACCTCAAAAAAGATGTAGGCAGTTACCAGCGCCAGGATCCACATGAGCTCTTCAAACTTGTCGAAATCCGTGAAGTAATTGTAGATCACCCAGAAAAAGGTGTACATCCGCAGCATCTTCCAGAGTTCAAAGAGTGAAAAGAGGATCACGGAAGAATTCACAATAGAAAGAGCGCTGAGCGCAAAGTAGATAAAGTAGGGTATGGTGCCTGGCGGAGTTTGCAGTGGATGCTTCTTTTTACGCTTGAGCACCAAAAGCAGGATCACCAGGGTGGCAACATCCACCAAACCCACTTCAAAGCCTTTGGACGTGAGCCGGAAGGTTTCCCGGGAGACGAAATTGATATCCACCATTCGGGCTGTGAAAAAGATCATCAGGAAAAAGGACAGCTTCTCCACGATGGGATACCTGAGGGCAGCAAAGTAGGCGCTCGGTGTCCCGATGATCAACACAACAAAGAATACTATGTACTTGAGGTTGGAGCTCTCTTCCATCCGCCGGCGTTCAAACTACTGGTTAAAGTTTTGGATCAGGTCGTTGGCAAACCAGGCAGCCTGAATAGCCTGCAGACTGGGCAGAGCGGCAGCTATCACATCGTTCCATCTTGCGATCGGGCTTCTGGGTACAAAGACTATGTCGTTTGGCTTCAGGCGAAAATCGCGCACTTCAGCTCGCATAATATCGCGGGTTTTGATCTTGAAGAGACGGGGGTGAGTGAGATTGCCGCGGATCACGTAGATGGTGGATTGGGCGGAAGTGGTGAAGCCCTGGGCAAAGGTGATGCTCTGCATGAGGGTCATGCCTTCCTGATAAAAATAATGTCCCTGCTGGTTCACTTCTCCGATGATGTAGATCTCCCGGTTTACGGCTGAGGGCACGTAGATATAGTCTCGGTCCAGGATGGGGATGTTGTAGCGCGTGTCACCATTTTGCACCAGCTCCACAAAGTCTATGGGCAGAAGCTGATTGTCGCGGATCAGGAAGGTGCGCTCCAGATCTGCCAGCTCGACAGTATTATTTTGAAAATAGCCCAAAGCCAGGCCACCGGCGCTGGCCAGAGCATCCAGGACGCGCATTCTGCCTTTGATCTCAAAGATGCCGGGATGGGTCACTTTGCCCAAAAGGGTCACAGAGGAGCTTCTGGCTTCGAAGGGGATGACGGAGACCTGGGGATGCAGGATGTATTTTTGCAGCCGGGCTTCCAGGGTGTCTATCACTTCTGGAATGGTGAGGTTGGTGACCGGGACTTCGCCTACCAGACGGAAGGAGATGGTGCCATCCTGTTTGACCAGAACCACGTCTGTATCCAGCTCTGGTTCGTCGTAAACATATATCTTCATCTTGTCACCGGGTCCGAGGCGGTAATCCGGCAATTCGAGGTTGTTCAGCCGCTGCAGTTCTTCCATGATCTCCTGATTATCCTGGATGGAGAGCTGAGTTTCTTCCAGGTAGTCGGGCACGCCGTCCAGGTTCTCCTCAATGTAGTTGCGATTTGAGGAACAGGAGGCCAGCAGGATCAGGGCAAGAGCCAGCCAGAGCGCTCTAGTTTTCATCTTTGAAAAAGTCTTTGGGTACATAATTCAGGACTCCATAAACCTTGTCGTAATCTCGTTCTTTGAGGAAGCGTTTGATCCTTGCCAGGCTGCCGCGGCTGGAACGCCGGAATCTTCCCACCAGCAGAAGCGCTTCAGAGGCGGTGACAATAGAGGCAAAAAGCTGTTTGTTATACTCATAGTCAAAGAGTTCCCAGATGATCAGGTCGTAGCCTTTCAGCTCGCTGAAGAGACTGTCTATCTGGTGTTTATCCACCAAGTGGGTAAAGACCTTTTCATCGGCACAAAAATAGGCATAGTGCTCGTTGGGATTGGGCTGATAGATTTTGAGAGAGCTATCCTGTTCGTAGATCCTGGGGTTGATCAGGTAGTCTCTGGTCTCCGGGCTCGGTTCGCTGAGGGAATCGATATAGAGAATCTTCATGGAGCGGGTTTGGAAGAGCCTTAGGAGGTCTCCAATCAGGAAGGATTTGCCGGTCTCTTGAATGTCGCTGCTGACGCAGATCACAGGGTGGGGAATGTCTTTCACAATCCTGAGGAGGTTATCGGCAAAAACCTGGAGATTCTTTTGATAGATGGTGTTTTCGACCTGGCCTTCATCGGGGATCTGCCCAAGCAGCGGGATGGGTGCGGGGTGGCTGAAATCCTTGGAGGAACGGAGATAGGGGCTCACCAATTCTTTGCCGACCACGAAGGCGGACATCAGGGCAAAGAAGGCAGCGCCCAAGCCCAGGACTATCAGACGGCGTCTGGTGCCTTCCGGCATGAGAGGGGGCTTGGCGGGCTCTATGATCTCGTAATCCGAGACGTTTGATTTGATGGACATCTCAGCTTCTGCCAGGCGGGATTCGATGATGCTGAGGACTTTACGGTTCAGTTCCAATTGCCGTTCCAGCTCCAGAAATTCTTTTTGGGCATCGGTGAGGTGACCCAGGTTTGCCCGCAGACTATCGACCTTGCTTTGATACTCGCGATCCAGCTTACGGCTGGCTTGGCGATCTGCTTCAAAGCGGGTGCGGTCTATGGTGTAAACATCGAGCAGGCCACTGGGACCCCAGGTGGTGGCTTCAGGCAGGTTACGGGTCTGATTCTCGATCTGTTCCCTCAGGTCTTCAATGTCTTCTTTGACCTTGATTACCTTGGGGTTTTCCTCGGTATAGCGGGTGCGGAGCAGTTCCAGCTCCCGCTCCAGCTCCAGAAGCCGGGTTTCGTCTGTGCGGGTGAAAGTCCAATTGTGCATGGTTTCAAGAGGAACGTCTGCCAGCTTTTCGTCCATCTCGGCGATCTTGGTTGCCATTTCGGTTTCGCGGAGACGGTTGGCGATCATGCGGATTTCGATCTCTTCAAGCTGGTCGAACTTGACCTGGGTCTCATGAGGGATGGAGATGATGCCGTAATCCTGACGGTTTTGAGCAAACTGATCTTCGAGATCGGCAATCAGGTCCAGGCGTGAAGTCCGCTCTCCCACATAGTAGTCGTGTACCTTCTGAGTGGCAGAATTCATCATCTTGTTGCTATTGGCGATAAAAGCTTCGGCAGTGGCATTGGCGATATTGGCAGCCATTTCCTTATCCGGCCAGGTGGCAGAGAAGCGGAAGACGGCAGATCTGTTTCCCCGCTGGACTTCCACGTGGGAAAAGAGCTGTTCCGGGGTAACTTTTAGATTGAGTCGATTGACCACCTCAGCCAGGACTTCGCGGATCTTCACTGTTTCCAGCACCGTGTTTACATCAAAGCTCTGATAGAGGTAGGGCATTTCCACCGGTGTGGAGATGTTTTTTGGGGCTTTGACCATGTAGCAATGCGCTTTCCAGGAAGGACTGGCATTGACCTTTAACCAAATACCCGCTATGGCCATCACCACAAAGCTGATAATCACGATGTACAGCAGCTTCTTCTTGTAAACCTGCCAGATGATTCTGCGGTCGAAATACTGTCCCAACCCGATGGGTTCCGGACCGGTATTTACCTCATATTCATTGCTCAAGCTCATACTCCATTGTTTTTCTAATATCTGTGATGGATTGGATATCTTCCGGGATCTCACGGTTGGAAAGCATCACACTATAGGAATGTGGTGCATCGGGATGGAAACCGTGCATGCCGGGAATAACCTTCAAGCCCATGTAGCTGGGGTTGATCAGGGTGCCTTCCTGCATCAGGAAATAGTCGTCACCAAAGCGGTTGTGCTCAAATCTCACTCTCAGCGGTCCCAGGTCTTTCTGCTCCACAATCATGCCGCTCTTTTCTTCGGCAAGACGACTCAGCACGATCTCCCGGGAGGCGGGATTCAGCCACCAGAACCGTGCCATGGTGGAATCGTAGAACGCTATGTAATCCTTACCGTAAACCAGCCCCAGGCTCTCAACGGTTTTGATCAGATCGACCGAGCCGGTCACCGGTGCCATGCCATGATCGGAGATCACGTAGAGCGCCACTTCGTCGTAAAGCTTGGTGCTGAAGTTGTATAGCCCAGTGATTTGCTCTTCCAGCTCATGAAGCTTGGCTTGGGTGGCCTCCGAGAAGGGACCATGATTGTGCATAATCCCATCCAGCTTGGGCAGATAGACATAGGCAAGCTTGATCCCCGCTTCACTGATCACGCGTTTGTTTTCCAGCAGGATTCTATCCTCGGAGTGCCGCCAATTGGAGCAGTAGTAGGGGATGCCTTTGGCCACGCACCAATCGAAGATGGTATCCGTCTGCAGGATGCCTCCGGGAACAAAGTAATCCCGCTTTTCCAGATAATCAAAGTAGGGCAGGTACTTGAAGGGAACCTGATAAAGCTCAAAATAACCCGTGTAGGAATTCAGCCATTTAATAACTTTACTGAGGTTATGCCTCACCCGCCAGCGATCGAAGATCACCGGGGGCAGCTTGGAAAGCAGGCTCATCCACTTGAAGGGAGAATTCTCCGGGTCGTAGAGGAAGCTGGACCAGTGTCCGTGTTCGTCCGGATATCTGCCGGTCAGGATGGAAGGATCGGCAGCGGAAGAAAAGCCAAAGGTGGTCTTCAGCCGGCGGTTCTGAGGAGCAAGCTCCTGCAGAAAGCCATATTTCTGATAGATTTCCCAGCCCAGAGCATCGATAAACACGTAGAGAGCGATTTTCTTCATAGCTTAGTTGTACCTCTGCCAAAGCTTTACAAAACGGTCTTGCAAGGTTTCTCGGGTTTGCCCCTGAGGAACGCCCAAGATCTGGCAGAGCTCAGGGGAGGGCTCTGAACTGCCAAAAAGCAGCCAAGGCAAAGCCAGATAGAGCCTCTGGCGGGGATAAGCCAGGCTGAGATTGC
Organism: Candidatus Cloacimonadota bacterium; assembly: GCA_036584515.1. Classification (GTDB taxonomy): domain Bacteria; phylum Cloacimonadota; class Cloacimonadia; order Cloacimonadales; family Cloacimonadaceae; genus PHBP01. The sequence continues at coordinate 7,024 of JAZHDE010000246.1, forward strand.
CCGGCTGCCAACTGCGGTCTCGCAGGTTCAAAAGCAGGTTCTTGGCCAAGGCGGCGGTTCCCGTGTTTTCCCGGTGATAAGCGCAGACAGCCTCTTTGTAAGAGCGTTGTCCCTTGATACTCATGCCGCTCAGCACAGCCCAGATGCGGTAGTAAACTCCTTGGAAGACGGGTATGATCTCATCGAGCCTGTCCTTGAGCTCTGGCAGGCTGTAACGCTCGGGTTCGGGGCTCAGTTTGAATTGCATAGACTCTTCAAATCTATCCCGAAAGCCGCTAAAAGCCGTGTATTGATCCAGCCCCATCACCTGCAAACGGCTGATCTTTTTTGGGGTGGAAGAATTGTAAACCCGCTCGGAGATCAGGATGGCTTCACCCAGAGCTTGCCAGGCTTTGTGGATATTGCGGTTGATATAATCTGTATCGGGATGCTCTTGCTTGAGCTTTTCACGGGAGAAGAAGAGCCCCATAGCTCGGTTGAGTAGCAGCTTCACGGCTTCTTCCCGCGGCATATCGGAGGCCTTCCAGGGCGGCAGATAAAGCTTCAGATCCAGCTTGCCCCAGATCACTTTATAGCCGCAGGACAGATCATACATCATCAGGCTGAAAGGCTCGTGGGAAAGCTTTGAGATATCCTTGGGAGTGGAAAAATCTATATCCAGATGGTGACGCTCGCTGAGTGTGTGATGAAGCGTTCGGATCTGCTTTTGCAGATTTAGCTTGCCCACCAGGTCCAGCTTGCGGGTGAAAACAAAGATATCCAGATCGTTGTACAGCTCTTCCTTGCCATCTTTGTGCAGAACCCCGCCTTCTCCGCGTCCATAACCACCGCCCAGAACCAGGGCTTTGACGCTGCGATGATCCACCTGGGCGTCAAATTCGTGAGCCACTCCTGCCAGAATAGCCTCAACCCTCTGATCAAACTCCGCACTGCCCAAAGCACTATATCTATTCATATTCTTTCTATCCCGGGAATTGTCAACCCCGGTATCCGGTGATCAGCCTGCGAGTGATGCCCCTCAGCACAATCTTGAGGTTAAAACGGGTCGAGACGTTGTGAATGTATTCCAGCTCATAGAAAACCTGTTCGTCCAGACTGGCGACTTCCACGTGTTCTGCCAGGGAAAAGACTCCGGGAGTGTAAACCGGCAGATCCAGCACCAGCTTACGATGAGCCGCACTGTTTGGCATCAGGCTGTTGCCCACGAGGATCAATTTGCCGCTCAGAACCCGCCACAGCAGGCTGAACTTATCCAAGCTGAGCCTCAGCATTAGTCTTCCCCAAAGGCTCTTGCTGAGGGGATCGGGACCCAGATGATCTATGGTCTTGAAGCCTTTGTTGATCAGCCAGGAAGTCCGGCTATTCCTCAGGAAGAACTGGAAGGGCATAAAGAGCAGAAACCAGGGCAGGAGCTGAATCAGAATGAAAAGCACCGCCAGGATCTTCTGAATCACGCGGTTAAAATAGGATACCACCAAGCCTCGTTCCATTTGCGAGACCAGGATCCGATCGTTCACCACGATCATCTCTCCCGTGAAAGCATCGATCAGATGGCTTTTGCACACGATCTTCTTGTCGATATCAAGTTCAGCACCGATAAAAGTATTGTCCAGAATGATGCTCTCTTTCACGACTGTGTTCTCATCCACCATCACATTATCGCCGATAATGCTATTGGGTCCGATGATCGTAAACTTGTTGAAACTGCAGTTGTTGCCGATCATTATGGGGGGAATAAGCTCGGAGCTATTGGGGTAAATCAGGTTCAAGCCCAGGAAGGTATCCTTCTGGTTTGAATATCCGGGCAAAACGTAGAACTTATTCCAGTTTTTGAGGATATCCATGTTCAGCTGGTAATAATCCATCACCGAATTGAGCTCAGAGACCCTCAGGCAGGACAGTTTATCGGGTTCAAGGGGCTTGATATCGCAGGGAAGAGAATCCTGTCTCAGGCAAATCAGACGTTTCTTCACGTCTCCCAAGCAGAAGCTTTGCTTGCTTTTAACAGTCTGTTCCAGTTCTCTGCGGTCATAATGCACAAAGAAAAAGCCATTGAAGATGAGCATATCCTGATCCTTGCAGAAGGATTGGTTTTTGCGATACACACTCTCCAGGCTATCCCCCGGCTTGGCAAGGGCATAGCTTAGCTTGATGCCCCAGCCGGCACCATCACCAAAGGTCTGTTCCAAGTCCCGGGTGGAATGGTCTGAAACCATCCGGAGCTCGGTGACCTTTAGTATGGAGGCCAGATCGAGAAAATACTCCAGCAGCGGTTTGTTCACTACTTTCAGGAGAAATGGATCGGTATCCTGAAAGTAGCGTTTCAGCCAACTCAAACCTCCACTGCCGGCGTAGATCAATCCGCGCATCAGATCTTACCGTTTCACCAGCTTGCTTTTTGTGCTGATACTAATCCCCAAAACTCTGCATGGCAGCATCAAGATCGTCGAAGATATCAAAGATCTTATGTGCTCTGGTTATATCAAAAACCATGCGTGGTTTGTCTTGCAAACGGGCGATACGGATGTCTCCTCCACCCTGGGAAGCTGATTTGAGGCAGGCCACAATAGTGCCCAGGCCTGTGCTGTCTATAAAGTCACACTCGGCCATATCAAGCACGAAATTGGTAACCTTCTCGGCTGCCTGATCGTACACTGCTTTTAGCTCCGGAGCGTTGTAAGCATCCAGCCTGCCATGCAGCTCTATAACGCCTATACCACCATCTTGTTTGAATACTACCTTCATACTGTCTCCTTCTATTTGATGCGGAACTGCGTGTTCCGCTATTACAAATTACTCTAGTTGACCAATTTCCAGCAAGCTAGTCACCTTGTCAAGGCTTAGTATGCACCCCGGCCGCTGATAACCGCCGGAATAGTCTTGAGCAGGATGATCAGATCGCTGAAAATACTGCGGCTACGGATATATTCCAGATCGAGCTGAACCTGCTGCGAAAAGGGTATCTCACTACGTCCCTTGATCTGCCAAAGGCATGTGATACCAGGTTTTACGTGTAGCCGTTTGCGATCTTCCAAGGTGTATTCTGCCACTTCCCGAGGGAGAGGGGGACGCGGCCCCACCAAGCTCATATCCCCTTTTAGGACATTGATTAGTTGTGGAAGTTCGTCAATACTGAATCTGCGGATTATTCTGCCGATCTTGGTAACCCGGGGGTCATTCTTCATCTTGAAGATCACTCCATCGGCAGATTCATTCTGCTCCAAAAGCTGATCCTTCATCTTATCTGCATTCATATACATGGAGCGGAACTTGATGAATCCAAAGGGCTTGCCGTTCAAACCAATCCTATGTGCCACATAAAAAATATCCCCCGGATCGGTGAGATAGATCAGCACAGCAGTGACAAAAAATACTGGAGAAAAGATGATAATCAGGATCAGGGCGCCAATAAAATCCATGGAACTTTTCAGGAACTTGGCAAATGATACCGTCCATTCCCAGACCGATATCTTCAGCCTCATGTGAAAGCGGCTGCGCTTCTTGGAGAGCGACATCAGCCGCTCTATCTCTTGCATTCTCTGGTCTTTTACAATACGCATAAGTTCCTGTTACAGCTCCTGGCTCTGATAAAATAAACGATTTCCAGTTCTTTTCCACTTCAAAACTCGATACAAGAAGAGGGGATTGCCCAGAATGTAGCGACGCCACATGCGTCCCGGCTCCTGAATCAGGCGGAAAATCCACTCAATGCCCAACCGCCTCATCCACAGCGGGGCTCTGGGAATTCTGCCCGAATAGAAATCAAACAAACCTCCCACACCCATCTGGATCACAGCTTCAATCCGGCTGCCAAAGCGAGCGATAAAGCGCTCCTGCAAGGGAGCTCCAAAGGCCACCAGCAGGATGTCTGCCCCGCTGTCATTGATCTGTTTGATCACATCTCCCGCCTGGCTTTCCCAATCAAAGTATCCGCTTCTGAGCCCACATATCTGCAGACCGGGAAAGCGTTCCACGAGATTTTGCTGCATCTTTTGAGCCACACCTTCGGCAGCACCCAAAAGAAAGATCTTGTAAGAGCCTGCCAGCGCCAATTCACAAAGATGGGGCAGCATATCCGTGCCGTTCAGATTTTCCCGCAGGTTTCTGCCCAAAAGCTTTGCTGCCAGCATGATCCCACTACCATCGGGAAAGACCACCGGGTTTTCACGCAGCAGCCTGTGATAGTCACTATCTTTCCAAGCTTTATTCAGACAATCCGCATTCACAAACCAGACTGCTTGCTTCTGATGCTCCAGCAGCCTCTTTTGTAGCAGCTCCAGAGCAGCTCGCATGGTGATATTCAGCATCCTGATGCCAAAGATATCCAAGCTGTCTGGGGTGGAGCTCTGTTGAGTAAATCCGGAAGCAGGCTTGATAAGCTCCTCCAAAGGCTGCAAGAGTGAGCTCAGATGTTTATCAAAACTATGTTCTTGTTGCAGATAACTAAAAGCGTTTTCTGCCAGTTTTTTACGCAGGACAGGGTCCTTGTGCAGTTTGGTGATTGCCCGCGCCAGTCCGGAGACATCCCCTGCCCTGGCCAAAAGCCCTGTCTTGCCATGTTTTAACCACTGGCTGATCCCGCCCACATCAAAGGCAAGAACTGCCTTACGCTGAGCAAAAGCTTCCAGCCCCACCAGACCATAGGGCTCCTGCCAGCGGGATGGCACCACGACCAGATCAGCTTCTTCGTAAAGCGTGCCCAGTTTGTTCTGCCAGCCGCAAAAGTCCAGTTTCCCGGCGATGCCCAATTCTTCTGCCAGAGTCTTGAGATAGTCTTCATCACTGCCCCGTCCGGCAATCTTGGCAGACC
>JAZHDE010000247.1:0-11778 GCA_036584515.1 Candidatus Cloacimonadota bacterium
AGCCGGATTCTGTTGGCTTGCAAGCAAGCTGATGTCTATTCCTCTGGACCCTGTCTCACGACGCGAGCTCCCGTTTCCGGGAGAGGGTTCAAGCTGCCTACCCGAAAGCTTAGTACGCGGGCCACGCAAGCTTTCCTATTTGGCATTGCACCGGATAAGGCTTTCCTGGCTGAGGATGTCACCACCCTCACCGGTGGTCTCTTACACCGCCATTTCACCCTTACGCAGCACCCGTCCGGGCTCTGTCTTCAAACCCCGGAGGGGCACTGCGCGGTTTATTTCTGTGGAGCTGGCTCTGCATTGCTGCAGCTTCCCGTTAGGAAGTATCCTGCCCTATGGTGTCCGGACTTTCCTCCACGTCACAAGTGACGCAGCAGACATCTTCGTCTTCCTGAAGCGGAAGTCTATACTAATAAAGTAATTGGTTTTCTAATCTTCGGTCGGAGTATCTTCGCAGAAGGGAATGATCAGGATGCGGCCGCAATTCTCACAATTGATGATCTTGCGACGAAGCTGAAGCTCGATCTTGATCTGGGGACGCAGGTTAAAACCGCAGATACTGCAGGCGTCGTCATGCACAAAAGAGACGGCTTTGTTATTGCGGTTTTTGATCATATTGCCATACTGCTTGATCAGGGAAGTGGGCAGAGTGCGCGCCATATCGTTGCGGGCAGCTCTGGTTTCCTCGATGCTGGTCTCCAATTGACCGATCTGAGCGCGGAGGTCACCTTCCTTATCCCTCTGTTCCTGTTCAGCCGCAGCGAGAGCAGCTTTATCTTCATCTATCTGCTTTTTGAAAACGGCATCTTCGTCCATCAGTTCCAGCTCGGCACTTTCCAGATCGGAAATCTTACTGTGCAGATAGGCGATCTCGCTGTTTAAGGCTTTGTATTCTTTATTGGTCTTGATATCGGTGAGCTGAGTGGCATACTTTTTGGCCTGCTCCTGGTGGGTCTTGATATCCAGTTCCACAGCCCGGAGCTTTTTGCCCAGCTCGGCTCTTTGAGTTTCTGTTTCCAAGAGCTTGGCTGTGGCCAGTTCCACCTTTTCCAGGATGGAATTGAGCTGTTTGGGCAATTCATCCTGCAATTGACGATACTGTCCAATCTTATCGTCCAGGCTTTGCATCTGTATAAGTAGCTTTAAAGTATCTTCCATCCCTTACTCCTTGAATAATAAACTGATGTCCAGTGATTTATATGAATGCGTCATGGCACCGGAAGAGATATAATGCACTCCCGCTTTGGCCAGGATCGCGGCGCTTTCTTCGGTGATGCCTCCGGAGACTTCCAGCTCTACACTCTTGCCAAATTTCTTCACGGCGGAGCGGATATCCTTGGGCTTCATATTATCCAGCATCACCCGATCGACTCCGGCATTGACGGCTTCTTCCAGCTCGGTGAGGTTGGTGACTTCGCACTCAATCTTGTAGCTGGTGTTGTGAAGTTTCACTCTGCGAACAGCTTCTGTGATGCCCCCGGCGGCGCGGATATGATTTTCTTTGAGCAGAATCATATCGTAGAGCCCAAAGCGATGATTGTAGCCTCCGCCGATCTTGACCGCCTGCTTCTCCAGTTCACGAAGCAGCGGAGTGGTCTTGCGGGTATCCAAAAGCCGGGTGGGGCTGCCATCCAGGGCATTTACAATGCTGCTGGTGCGGGTGGCAATGCCGCTCATTCTCTGGATAAAGTTCAGTGCGGTGCGCTCTCCCATCAGGATAGAAGAGGCTTTACCTTCGATGCGCATGATCTCGTCGGTGGGCTTCACGCTGTCTCCATCCTTTTTGTAAAGGGTGACTTTCAGCTCCGGATCGACGGCTTTGAAGACCTTTTGAGCTATCTCTGCTCCGGCGATAATGCCTTCGGCTTTGGCAACCATGTAGGCTGTGCTGCGAACGGCTTCCAGATCCAGAAACCCTGTGGTGATATCCCCGGTGCCAATGTCTTCAGCCAGGGCGAGGCGAATGATTTCCTCAATTGTCATGAGATTTTACTCCAAAAAAAAAGAGCATCTGCATTGCGCAAACGCTCTCTTGAATCTATATCGATCATAGTCGGACAGGACTGTTTCTTACTGTTAAAGCACATTATCTATTGAACCTCTTTGGAATGTCATTTTTTCAGAGAGCCCTCTGCTGTCAATCCTTTTTTCAGTTAGGGGTTTGGGGTTTGCGGTGAATTGGCAGGCCAGGGCACGGGCAGACAAACAGGTCTGCCCCTACATTTCATGGTTCTATGTCCCTTTTTCTGCACGCATAGGAAACGCATCTCATACCCATGTGATACGCATGAGTTTACATGGGTGTCACATGGGTGTCACATGGGTGTCTCATGGGTGTCGTATTAGTGAGAATCAGCGTCCTCCACTTCGTTCCGGACTTCCTGGCAAGCTCGGGACATTCTGCTCCTTTTGACACAGTCTCGTTCCCACCCCACCAAACCGCAAGCGGTTTGGCGAGGACCCCAGTCGCAGGAATGACGATACGCGGAGCAGGGAGAAGAAACCCAATACGCACCATGTATTGCGGCATATGCAACTGTCTCTTGTTTATTATATCAGCCCAGTCATCTGCGCAGGAGAGTTATTCTCCGCGTGGCGAGGTCTTTGCCTTGCTGGCTAAGCTTCAGCAGATAGATGCCCTGCGCACAGCTCGCTCCGGATTCGTCGTGACCGTCCCAAGCCAGACTGTGTTCCCCCTCCTGGAGATAACCAGTGTGAAGGCGGCGCACTACCTGCCCGCGGAGGTTATAGACCACCAGTTCGGCGGCTCCGCGTGTGGGCAGGGAGAACTCCAAACGGCAGGAAGCTGCGAAGGGATTCGTGCTAGGAGAAGAGGGCACGGTTAAGCGTGGGGTCAAATGCCAGGGAAGGAAAGCCCATGTTCACGCTCACGTCCTGCCAGTGATCAACTATTGGCTGCAACTGATCCAGCCCATCTATGTAGTTGAAATAAACTTTGCGCAGGCTGGAGTAGCTTCCCCGGCGGGCATGATATGTCATCATCCTCCCACCGCCCAGAGTGAGAGGAAATTCTGCCAGGGGCAGGTCGGCATAGCCGCCGTTCATATAGTCACAGTGGGTTTGGGTAACATATACTGGCGGGACGGAGATCTCCCACTCAGGCGGCTGAGCGCTCAGGGCGAGCGCACAAAACCAAACGACAAACCATAGTGCTCTTTTACGCATCGCGAACCTCCCGGAAGCCTGCGTCCCGTTCGGGGGACGACGCCTCGCTATCACATGCATATTCTTCACGCTTCCTTCCAGTTGTCAAGCAAAAAAAACATCCTTTGCAAGATAAATTCCAGCAGTTTTAGGTGAGAACCTATACACAGCTGATCCGGTTTTGACCCCAAACGCCCAGAAAAGGCTTGACAGGATGGTAATCATGATTAAGCATGAAAATTATGGGTAAAGGTTATTGATGAGAGTTCTTACTTGTTTGTTTAGGTCTTGGTTTTTGCCGCATAGAGTAATGGGCATAGCTTCACTGCATGCCAACGGGACAGAACTGCCTCTACCACAGAACGAATGTAGGGAAGGTTAAAATTATGCCCAGATTAATCTTGGATAACGACACCAAAACGGCAAGCGCGCTCACACAAGTGACTTCGCGCAGTTCCGTCAATGCCTCAAACGACCTCTCCGTTCAGTACTACCTGCGTAAAAAGCGCAGCCGTAACTATCTCAATTGGTTTAAAAACCTAGATACAAGTCATGGTAAAGTGGATCCTGAGACTATCAAGCGGATCATAAGTATGGTGAAGGAGGAATTCCCCGATCTGGCCATTGCGGACCTTCCTTTGGGCTATGTTTCCAAGTGCTACTTGGGCCGACCCTTTGAGGTTCACATCCTGGATCTCAAGCTGGAGATTGTGGAGCACTATAAGGAGTATGAAGGCATGCCCGGGTACTATGAAAGAGCCAGAGCGCTGGCCTTGAATCCTGCTTATATACTGGTTGAAGTCTATCTCAACACTTTACGTGCCATTAGTGAAGACGGAGAAGTATCGGTAATATAATAAGGAGGCAAAATGGCCGAAACACTTACTATCTCTCCCGCAAACCTGAAGTATATCGAGAACGGTTTGCAGTCCCTGAACGAGAATATCAGGGTTGTCAACGGAAATGTCGATGTCGTGAATCAGCATGTAGATCTGGTGGAAGGAAAGCTCGAATCCCTCTACACTGATTTTATGCTCTTCCTGGAAGCAGACCGCAAAGCCAAGGAACTTCAGCTCGCAGAAACCCGGATTGTGAAAGTCCGGCAGGAACTGGACAAGAGATTTGGCGTGCATGATGAAGTCAGACGCCATGCAGTAGGCATTCTGCAGGCAGCGGATCTCAGCATGATCCGCACCGAAACCATTCTCACCCGGGCAGAAGAAATGATGCTCAATGCTCCCCGTTACTGGCTGGCTCCCTGTCTGATAGCTTTGGCAGCCTGGCTGGGAGACAACCGCTCTCTGGCTGAAAAAGCCATCGCTGAAGCTATCAAGCGGGACAGCGAAAAATCCACTCTCTTCTTCAGCCTGGTCTGCCGGCGCAGTGGGCGTCTGGATGCTTGCAACCAATGGCTGAGCCGTTATCTTGGCCTGCAGGATCCCACCCAACTGGACCGGGAAGTAATCGTGCTCTTGGATGCCTTTGCCAGCGGGCTCTTGGGTCCGGACACCAAAGGCGAATGCTCCAAAGCGATCATGAACTGGGTTTCGGAGCTCTCCAAACAACCCAGATTCATCGAAGATCAGAAACAGAAGTGGGAGATTGCCCTCAAATCCATTGTAAACAAGGGAAATCATTCCAACTATCCCCTGCTCAAGAGCTATGCCCAGGAGTGGGAGCTGATAGTCAATTCCCTGGATGCAGCCGGTTCTCACAAAGTTTTCAAGACTCATTTCTCCGAGATCATGGAAACCGAGCTGGTGCTGGATCACTCGCTCGCAGTGGAGATCGATGCCATCCTGGACAAACTATCCGGAGAATTTGACGATGAAGAACTGCCCCTCAGACGCGATGAACTGCGCATGACCCTGATCATTGAGCAGGGAGGAGACACCAAGGAAGCCGATGAGAAGTTTGCAGCACAGAAAGAAGCTCTGGCAGAGAAAACCAGCTTCACCCAGTTACTCACCAATGCCGCCATGCATCCGGAAGTCTCCAATGCCGGAATCGCCACTCAGAAGCTGGCAATTGCCCTGTCCCTGGAATGGATCCTCATGGCTTTCAAAGACATGACTGTGCGTTACCAATCACTGGTGCCAAATAGCATCCACTACAATCTAGTGGATTGGAAAGGCATCTCCTCAGATGGCAGAAACGAAAACGATCAGGTGCAAAGCCTCACTCAGAAAGTGGAGAACGATAAAAAGGAAGCCCTCGCCAAGATAAAGCCCAGCATTCCCCTGATCCTGCTCCAAGCTGCCCTGATTCTAATCGGCATCAAGTTCTGGCCTCTTCTTATTATAGGTGCGATCTGGCTTATTATCAGCCTGAACGGTCTGAACACCAAGAAGAAACAAGTGATCGCCCAATATGACAAGCTGCTGCAGGAAGCCATTGGCATCCTAAAATCTCTCCTGGCAGAGATCGTGGATTACCGGCGTGAGTTCCAGACTCTGGATAAGGAGTATAAACCAACGCTGGATTACCTCACGGCAATCGAACCGCAGCAATATATCAGTAATTCATTCTCCAAAGCCCGGTCTATCCTGTAGGAGGTTAAGATGATTAATGTAAATGAAAAAAGCTTTGGCAATCCCGCTCCTGAACCCATCCTGATGGAAGACGAAAATGGAGTGGAACTGGAATACAAACCTATAGAAGAGTTCCAGTTCCGGGGTAAACGCTACGCTGCCTACTACGCAGAATGCATGGACTCCACCGTCGTGCTGGAACTGAAGCTGGAAGGTGGTGAATTGACCATAGAATTCATCCCGGAGAACCTGGAATCAGAGGTGCTGGCCTATTACTCCAATCTCCATAAGGAGGCCACTCCGCCCACCCCTCCGGCTCCTCCCCAGAGGCCAAGCCTCGACGCAGCAGAGATTAAGGCTGCCCTGGATAAAAAATATGCTATAGCCGGAGGACTTCCGGACTGGGATATTTTGCCGCCCAGCCAGATCATCACCAGAACCAAACGGGCATGAGAAGCTTACCCGGAACCTATGCAGAGTTCTCCGAGCTGTTGATCGAGCTGCGCACTGCTTCCAACCGCAGAGAACTGATCGATCTCCTTAACCGGGGCAAGATCGATTGGCAGACCGGCATCGCAGAACGGCTCACCCGCTTGATTCTGGATACGGTGAACATCCTGCTGGATAGGATGAGCAAGGCTCTGCGCCAGGATATCCAAAGCATGGGAGGCTTGCACGACGGACTCGGACGCTGTCTGGTAAATGCCAGGCATTGGTTCACAGATATGTATCTGCTGGCAAATCTACATTTCCTCTCTGAGGAGACTTCCACCCGGCTACGAGAGCAGATTCAGGATGTGGCGAATAAAACTCAGGCAGAGCTGGAGAAGCTGGCAACCCGGAGCGACCACACCGGAAAGCTCCTCTTTCAGGTGCGTCAAAATGCAGTGAACAAAAACTACCAAACCTCTCCTGAAGCGGAAAAACCCTCAGGAGCAGAATCCATAAACCCGGGAACGGGAAGGAGGAATATCATACTTCCATGAGCAATATAAAAGAAACCTGCCTGACACTGGAGCGCTACTTCAAGGCCAGAATTCCCTTCATCTCCATTCGTACTCCCGAACGCGGAAGAATGCTGGAACTGGTGCGCAGTTCGGCGCAGAAAGTCGGCATCCCCGTCTATGTGCACACCCTCTCACAAGGCATCCGGGACATCGTAAGCAACCGCCAGGTCTGTGATGAACGTTCCGTTCCAGGTGCTCTGGACTATATCAGCCAGCAGATCGTGCAGCGCGAAAACCTCACCTTTGTGCTCACTGAAGTTACAGATATTGATAACGACACCCCCACTGCCCGGCTCTTCCTTGATCTTCTAATCCTGGCAGTGGAACACAGCGCCGTGATCGCCGTGATCACCAATCAATCCGTCTGGTCACCCTTACAACGCATGGGGATGTCCATCTCTTTGGATTCTCCGGATGAGGACGAGATGTTGCAGATCATCACAGAACAGATCGATCCCTACCGCAACCGCATCAAGATGGAATGGGATCAGGCGGATGAACGTCGTGCCGCAGCTATCCTGACCGGAATTACCCGAATCGAGGCGGAGAACGTGATCGCCACCCTGTTGGCCAATGGCTGCATCCTCAAGAAAGACTTGGAAGAGCTCACCAAGGCCAAGGATAGAATCTTTGCAGATATCTCCGGCCTGGAACGGGTCTTCCAGGATCAAAATATCCAGGTCGGCGGCCTGGAAGGACTGAAGATGTGGCTCAATGACGAACGCAGCCTTCTCACTGCCGATCTGCGCGATCGTGGGATCAGACCCCCAAGAGGCTTGTTGCTGGTGGGAGTGCCGGGCTGTGGGAAGTCGCTTTCTGCGAAGCAAATCGCCAATTCCTGGGGCTTGCCGCTCTATCGATTGGATCTCTCCACGATTCACGGTCAGTACCTGGGTCAGAGTGAAAGCCGTCTCAAAGAAGCCCTCTCCACCGCTGATCACGTGGCACCCTGTGTGCTGTGGATTGATGAGATCGAGAAGGGTCTGGCAGGTGCCGGAAGCAGCAGTGATGGAGGCACTTCCACCCGTCTGGTGGGACAGTTCCTCTACTGGCTGCAGGAATCCAAGACCAGAGTCTTTGTGGTTGCCACCGCCAACGACGTGAGCATGCTGCCTCCGGAATTACTGCGCCGGGGAAGGTTTGACGAGCTTTTCTTCGTGGACCTGCCCACCCGGGAAGAACGCCGTCAGATCCTGGACATCTATATCCACCGGGGCCTAAAACGTGGGATTGGCGAAAGCCTGATGGAAGAATTGATAGATCTGACCACGGATTTCTCTGGAGCAGATATCGAATCCTCTATCCGGGAAGTGGTGAAATTTGCCTTCCGCAATGGGGATGAAGCTGTGACAGACGAGATCTTCCGCCGTAGTATCAATAATGTGGTTCCGCTCTCCAAAACCAGTCCGGAACAGATAGAAAGCATCCGAAACTGGGGTAGGGAACGGGCAGTTCCCGCCTCTGGCAACCAGATACCCGGCACAGTGGGAGATAAACCCCGCCGCTCGGTACTGGTGCACTAAAGCTCTGTATCACTTGCCGGAGCCGGTTTATTCCCGGTTCCGGTATCTTTATGTCCGCTTGCCGCAATTACGGCAGTATCTGCCACCCCAGGTCTTGGCTCCGCAGTGAGGACAATACCTTCCCCAAATGCCCAATCTCCCCAAGATCAGCCTGAAAGCAAACCAGAGAATAACAAGCGCAGCAATTCCACCCACCAGACTGGAATCAGGCAGGAGCCAGGACACCACGATCAGGATGATCAACCAGTGATACCATCGCAGGCGCATTTAACCTCCACTAAAAAAAGCTATTGCTGCAACAAGGACCGAGCTGGAAATCTGGTCAAGAAGAATTATCCCCACAAAGATCGTTGTATAATTACATACTCCCGCTGCATTTTCGGAAACTGGTAATTATTCTATAGTCTCTCTGGGTTCTATTTCAACAGATAACGCCCCTTCAGGGCTTCTTTCTGGTGGACATGTTCCCATGGTCGACGGGCTGCCGCCCATCGCTTGCGGATGATCGCCCCTTCAGGGCTTTCATCCCTTCATAACTCATTGTGATTTCCTCTTTTCCTCTGTTTTAATCAAAATAGCACTGTTCACTGACAGAGTGTTTATGGCGGATCGGAGTCCGCCACTACAGCCTCTTCGGTAAAAAAACCTCCATAACTCCCTAGAGAATCCTCTTTTACTCTTATCCTCTGTTTTAATTATAGAAGCTCCATTCACTTGCGAAGTGTTACTGCCAATTCGGAGATTTCGGGGTCCCCGAAGCGGAACGAAGTGAGGCTTTGGGGTGAATTTCGGGGTCCCCGAAGCAAAACAATGAGAGGCTTTGGGGTGAATTGGCAGATTAAAATGATCCTCTGCTGTTCTCTGTGCCCTCTGTGGTAAAGAATAGAAACCCTCTATTTCCCAGACCAAAATGCGAAGCAGCGCAGCACTTGCCACTCGTCACTCGTCACTAAAAAAAAGCCCCGGAACCAGTCCGGGGCTCTTTATTATAATAGGTCTTACTTCATCAAGACTACCTTGGATTGCAGAGCTAAATTGTTACCAGAAACTCTGATCAGGTAAATGCCACTGCCACAAGGCTGACCGGAGGCATCCGTTCCATTCCAGGAAAGATAGTTCCAGCCTTCGTTAAAAGATTGAGGTGCATATTGATACACGAGCTCTCCACGGGAGTTGTAGATCGAGCACTGTCCACTGTGCTGATCCGGTAAAAATACTGCTATCCGGGTGAGCGGATTGAAGGGATTGGGGAAGACGTTCAGCCTGGCAAGCGGCGTTGGCACCTCGGGAGGATTCTCCCCACCTTCCGGACTAACGGTAATCTGAGCCGGGCCGTGGTAGGCAAACTCACCATTCATCTCCATCGCCTGAAGCCAGTAGTAATAGGTTCCCGGTTCCAGTACCGTTTCTTCCACAAAGCTATAGCTATGGCTGGTGGAGCTATTGGAAGCCTCGATAAAGTGCTGCAGATCGAGAGCCGTTTCCAGATCATCCGTATTGCCACGCAGGATATTGTAGCCGCTCAGATTGGTCTCGGATTGGGTAACCCACTCCAGGCTCACCAGATTATCACTGGTCACAAACGCTGTAAAGGCAGAGAGTTCGACCGGCAGGGTGGGTTCTGTATTGCCGAGTGCCCACTCGCTGAGATCAATAACTCCCCAAGCAGTGATTGTGTTTCCTGCCACTGAAATATTGGGATAAATCACCCAGGCCGCCAATTCGCTATCCCGCTTGCAGAGCCGCCAGTTGGCTGGGTCTCCGAAGGGCAGGAAATCTGTGAAATCAAAAACGATATCCATGTTGTAGTTTTCGAGAGTGGTGGAGATGTCCCAATAGACCGGGGCAAACTCAGCTATCCCGGCAGGTAAAGCCCCGCCCGGCAGCTCCGGAACCTGGTTGATCCAAGTATCATTGGCAGCCAGAGGTCCGCCCCCGACGGCAATATTCACATCCAAGGACAGATCCACATTGGGCAGATCAAAATGCTGCGGGAAGACAGCATCCACATCCACTTCCGGATTGGCAATATTGTGTTCCAAGCCGGCAGGATAGACATCGATAATCATATCGTAAGAACCAGTCTCACCCTGAATCAGGTAATCAAAGGTGACGATATCAAACTCAATCTGATGAGTGCCGTTATCCATTGCCGCCAGGAAGTTTACACTGCCACCCGAGATTCTGGCCCGACCGTGACCGGTGACCGGATGCCCGGTTCCCATATCATTCTGCCAGTTTTCCGCACCGGCATACAGAGGACCTAATGCCAGGAGATTGGCACGCATGGTAACTGCTGTGGCATAGGGCAGGATGGCATCTAACTGGATATCTTCCAGAGTCATCCATTCGCCATTACAAGTGAGATGATAGTAAGGTGCCACATAGGTTCTGGCTTCGCCGGATTCTGCCAAAGTACCCCAAACTCCCAGGGGATTAACTGTATTGATGCGGTTGAAGCCCACTAATTCGAAATCCGTATAATCGGACACGTGAAGATCACCGGGTACAGCGGCAAAAGGAAGGTCTTCCATCAGGCAGGAATAAGAAGAGCCGTCTCCCCAGCCAAATTGGCGGTAGGCAAAGGTGTGATAGTAGTTCGCAATAAACGGATCCGGCGTGAAGGGATTGCCATCCCCGTGAATAAAGCCGGGATCATCCAGATCATAAGACCAATTGGCAAAGCCGGAGGCCACCATATCATCGAAGAACAGTCTGAAACTGCCATTGGCCTGCCCACAGAGAGCCAGCGGCGTTAAGAACAAAACAAAAAGAATTAGTAAGTCCACCAATCGGAACGAACTGAGCTTGCGGTTCATATTACCTCCAGGTTTAGCTCTTGCTTTCCGGATTCCGGAAGCTGATCTTTATAGTTTATTGGAGCTTATGCATTTGTCAAGCAGAATCAGCTCTGCCTCTGGATGGAGTTGACGAAATTTTGCCACAAAAGAGGTGAACAGACCGGTTATGCCCGGATCCCTCTCTGGGTAATTGACAGGATGGACTGGGGTGGACAGGATGGACGGGAAGGACTGTGGTGGACTAAATGGACACGATGAACAGTGGTGGACACCACCCCCACATCTGGGTGATCGGCTCAATCGGTGATCCATTCTTTATTCTCAGAGCTTGCCTATGTCTGGCGGAGTCTTCGCCGAGTCTTCGCCCAGTCTTCCCGAGCACTTTGCTCCGGAAGAGTCCTGCAAGACTCGGCGAAGACTCCGGGAGACATGGGGGAGCGACAAGTGACCATAGTGGAAGCGACATCTTGTTGCTTAACAGTGACTAGGGATTAGTGACTAGTGATTAGAGCTGCGTGAGCTTGGGTAGAGGCGGTCGCCGTACCGCCCTCAATAGTGACGAGTGACAAGTGACCATAGTAGAAGCGACATCTTGTCGCTTAACAGTGATTAGGGATTAGGGACTAGTGATTAGAGCTGCGCTGCTCCGCTTGGGTAGAGGCGGTCGCCGTACCGCCTGCAATAGTAACGAGTGACGAGTGAACATAGTGGAAGCGACATCTTGTCGCTTAACAGTGATTAGGGATTAGGG
>JAZHDE010000248.1:0-11828 GCA_036584515.1 Candidatus Cloacimonadota bacterium
AATCAAGAGTATGGTAAGTTTGCAAGATGTCAAGATATTAATGCTGTAGCGGTGTTTATGCGATGAACTGACGGATGCATCATTGCCGGTTTAAGGAAGAGGGAAAGTATAAAGATTGAGCCAGATATTCAGATATGCCCTTCCTGGAGACATGGGTTTCTTCCCGGGGCTACCATCGATCTGCCGGGCTCTGATTTGGCTTAACCCACTACCTTCCGACATACTGTTGTTTGAAAATAATGTCTTGACAGATGTTTGCAAGAAAACAACTTTGAAAAACAATGAATAAGACTGGATTCCAACCTAGCATGGTGAAGGAGACTCTGATGAGGAAGATCGTGGTGATAATCGCACTGCTTTCCGCTTTGGGAATTGCCTGTGCGCAGCCGGTATGGCAAGACGAAGCTATAATACGCGAAGGCCAAAGCCTGGGTTACGAAGGTACTGCCCTGCGTGAAAACTCCGGCAGCGTGATAAACATCTGGGTTGTGCAGCTAGGCGGTGAAAACTGCCTGATGGCAGCCAAATATACCGCTACTGGTGAAACGGTTTGGCAGGAACCCCTGCTGGTGAAAGGCGGGATGGACCTGAAGAAAGTTATCCGTGCGGCAAGCACTTCCGATGGCGGGATCGTGCTATGCTGGATTGAGCAAAACAACACCTATAACCATCAACTCTGCGCTCAAAAGCTCAGCCCCGCGGGAAACATAGTTTGGGATCCGTCCGGCGTGTCAGTTTGCCAGTGCTTTGGAAATATGCCGGAATATCTGCTGGCACCCGATCAGGATGGAGGTGCCTATCTTTTTGTGAATGATTTGCCTCACGTGTACTCGCCATCCCATGCCTATGCCTGCAGATTAAACAGCTCCGGGGTGGATATCTGGGAATCACAGTATACGGACTTGTTCATGGATGGCTATCTGGATATGGAATCCATTGCCGCATCGCCCTCCGGAGATGGCTTTGTGGTGGCATACCGCCAGGTGATGACCGGTTATTATGGCCGCGTGTACCGGCATTTCACTTCCAATGGGTGGAGCGACTGGAATATCAGCGAATCCGGCACTACCGCGGACAACGATGCCATTCAGCTGCTGGCACGGGGTTCCCAAAAAGTGAGCGTCCTGCGCAAAAGCCTGCCCAATAGCACCGGGGTGA
Organism: Candidatus Cloacimonadota bacterium; assembly: GCA_036584515.1. Classification (GTDB taxonomy): domain Bacteria; phylum Cloacimonadota; class Cloacimonadia; order Cloacimonadales; family Cloacimonadaceae; genus PHBP01. Next base: position 1,159 of record JAZHDE010000248.1, read on the forward strand.
TCATCCGCACCATCGATGTGCCATCCGGTACCTGGATCACCTCCGAAGCTTCCACTATATCGTTTAATCCCACTCCCATCGCTGACAACCTGGGCTTTGCCACCACCATGATGCCGGATACCGATACCGTTTCCCTGATCGGCTGGTATGTGCTGGATGGAATCAACCACATCGATCAGCTTATCCTGAACGCCCAGATGCAAGTGCTGGAAACCCGCCCGCTCTATTCCACCACCGGCAGGATCAGCAGCCTGAGCGCCTGCGACGATGACAACAACCACACTTTTTGCTTGTGGCAGGAAATCCCCCCCGATGGATATGAGGGCTTCCTGAAAGCACAGGCGGTGCAACATTCCGATGCAGCGCTCTTGTATCCTGCCTCCGGGCTCACCATTAGCCCAGCCTTACAGAATAATGCCCAATATGGCATCGGAGCCGAGAATGGGTACTTGCAGGCCTTCTATTGCGAAGCCGGTGAGGAAGCCACCACTCTGAAACACCGTGCCTTCGACCAAACCGGAACCCCGTTGCTGCCGCCCGCTCAGGAGGCGGTGATTTCATCTTTGAACGGCTATGCCTGGTCTTGGAAGTGCCTGGATATCGCCGGTCATGCCGTGAACATCTATGGGGACACCCGCAAACAGGGTGAAAGCCGCCTCTATTACCAGCAGAATGATGCCTCCGGCGCTGCCATGTTCCCCTCCGAAGGAGTACTGATCGCCTCCGGCACCGTGACGAACGCCTATTTCTTTGATGCCGTCGCCTGTCCGAACGATCGCTTTGCCGTGCTGTTCCGTGATAACGGGCTCTATCTGCAGGTCTGGGACCTGGATGGCAGATCCCAGTATGCCGGAACGGGCTTGCTGATCAGTTCCAGCCAGGTATCCCGTGCCCGCATGGCTCTGTATGAAGGCGATATCTATGTATGCTGGTCGGAAGCAGGCAGCAGCACCGGCAACAAGATCAGCGGTCAAAGAATTTCCGGGGGACAGCCTGTATGGGGCACTGCCGGGATCACAATGGCGGATAACGTGGAGTACTTCAGAGGGGTCGGAGCGCCGGAAGGACGCTATTTCCTGTGGTCGAATCGCTATCACGCCACTTCCATCAGCGAAGTGGTGGCAAAACGGGTGGACGCGAATGGAAACACTCTGCCGGGATGGTCTTCCGAGGGCAATATCGTGTTTCAGGTAAATACTGCCGAAATGCTCAATCCGGAATATACCGCATTAGCAGGAGACGATCTGCTGATGTTTGTGGGATACGCGTCCCACTTAAGCGTTTTTGCCCAGCGGGTCAATTCCGGCGGTGAACTTCCCTGGGGGATCGATGGAGTGCTGATCCACGAACCACCCCACATGGTGTTTGGCGCTTATGTGGACGCCTTGGGCATCGTTATAGGTCTGCAATACAATTCTGGTTCCACATGCGGAATGTATTTGCAAGGCGTGAAGCCGGATGGCAGCCTGATGTATCCCTCCCCGGGACTGATCATGGATGGAGGGAACCTCTACGATGCGGCGAACATCGCGTTTGGCAGATATCCAAACGGTGTTCTGCTGGCGGTTTGGAGTGCCAGCTATGATCCCGATACGGAATATGCCGACCTCTGGTATCGCCACTACAACGCCGAGGGCCAACCGTTGGAAACTGCTCCCCAATTGCTGTGCGGCGCACCACTTGACCAAATGTTGCCCCATGTGGCAGAACCTTCCGGGCAAACCTTGTATGTTACCTGGGCGGATGCCCGTGCCGGAATGACCGCTACCAGCACCCCCGCTTACGGTGTGCACCTGCAAAAGCTTGCCAACAGCGGATCGCAAAATCCTGATGAACCTCAGGTGCCGTCCACTCTGATGCTCAAATCCTGCCAGCCCAATCCTTTCCGGGAGTCCCTGCGCGTAGTATGGACCCAAAAAGACAGCCATCCCGTCCAATGCGATATCTACAATGTCCGGGGCCAATTGGTGAAGCGTTTCCCGCCTTCAGATGCCAGGGCGGGGGAACATTATCAGCTTTGGAACGGAGAAGACCGCCTGGGCAGGCAAACCGCTCCCGGTATCTATTTTATCGTGGTCCGCAGCAGGGATGCTATCAGCAGCGGCAAAGTAGTGAGGTGGTGAGCTTTTCTTCAGCCCATTCGATCCTGCTCCTGTGGAGGAAGGCCTCAATTAGCTCTTCCAAAGCTCAGAAACGGGTGATCCCAGTAAATATGGCAGCCTGGAAGAAAACTTATTGCCCCAAGCTCTGCAAACTGTCTCAGATTGGATTCCCTCCACAGTAGCTGAGAGAGATTACGTCAAACCGAGTATAAAACCCAAGCCACTATATCAAGCCCTGCGATTTCGGTGAGCGAAATCGCAGATTTCACTGATTCTTTCCATCCACAGGCACAGTTATTCTGCCTGTAGTTTTCTAATCCCGGGTACGAGAATGTTGTTGACAGATAGTCCTGTCTAATGTGGAATGAAAATAGTGATAAATAATTGTAGGTAAAGAATAAGGCGATATGAAAACTACAAGCTTAAGTCCCAAACAGGTGTCTGACAGGGTGGGACCCTTGATTCAGAAAGCTTACGAGCTGATGACCTCCAATCCTGAGGAATGTATCCGTCTGGCCAGGGAAGCTCTGAAAACATCCCAGAAGCATAAATTTGACTTTGGCATGGGGTATGCCTATACACATATCGGGTTAGGATATTATCATCAGGGTGAACTTGCTCAAGCCCTGGAGCATTATAAATTGGCAGAAAGCACCTTTCAAAGTATCGGTGACGTTCATGGTCTGAGAACCGTATATAACAACATCGGTGTGGTCTATGACGACTGGCAGGATTGTGACAAGGCCCTGCAATACTATCAAATGAATCTGGATTTGGAGCGGGAGGGGGATGACCCCAAGATTAAGTGCAACATCCTGATCAATATCGGCATCATTCACAAAGAGTCTCGTGATTATCCCGCTGCCCGACAGTGTTTTCAAACATCTTTGGAGATAGCACGCGGCATCGGTTCTGCCTATAATGAATGCGTTGCCATCAATAATCTGGGTAAACTCCTGCTGGCGGAGAATGATTCTGAAGGAGCTTTGTCCCTTTTCAGACAGGCAAGCCGGATCGCGGAGCAGGCGAAGCTCACCAGTAAAGAGATTTCTAGCCTGGTAGACATCGCCAAAATCTATCTGCAGCGTGGGGATTATCCGGAGGCGATCAATTATAACCACCAAGCCATGGAAAAAGCCATAGCCATCAAGAATAAGCATTCAATCGCCATGATGGCCCTGCAATTTGCCGATATCTACCTCAAAACAGGTGAAAAGGCGAAGCAAAAGGCCAATCTGGAGCTGTGTTTATCCTATGCCATACCGGAGCAATACAGAGCAATTGCCGTCCATGCTTTGTATGATCTGGCCAGGATATACGAAAGCGAAGGCGATTATCAGACAGCTCTAAAGACATATTGGCAGTATCAGGAAACGAATAATTATCTGACAGGTCAAGTCAGAAACCAATATATAGAGCAGCTCCGGATGCAGATGCAATTTGCCGAAAAAGAACGTGAAATCGAACTCACCCGCAAGATAAACCTGGCCCTGGAAAAGAAAAACAGGCTGATTAACCGGCAAAATAACAAACTGGAAAAAGCAGAGAAAGCTCTTATTGAATGGAACCAAGTCCTGGAGCAGAGGGTACAGGAGCAGATAGAAAAACATCACCGTCAGGAACAACTGATGATCCAGAAATCCAAGCTGGAAGCATTGGGCAGGCTCGCAGTTGGCATAGCGCATGAGATAAATCAGCCCGTTGGCATGATCAACATCGCTATTCAAAATCTCTTCATAAAGCTGGAAACGGAGACGGTGGGGAAGGAATACCTGGCTGAAAAATCAGAGAGCTTTAAGCGCAATATCCAGAGGATAAACAAGATAATAGAGCATGTAAGACTGTTTTCAAGGGATCATAAAGACGAGCCTGTCGCAAAATTCGATTTACATGAAGTTGTTTTAAGCGCTCTGTCTATGATGCAAATGCACTTCAAAGACCATAACATCGCGGTGGATTATGCTTTGCCGGAAAGTGAAGTCTTCCTCCTGGGTAATAAATTCCGCCTGGAGCAAGTAATTCTGAACCTTTTGGCCAATGCCAGGGATGCGTTAGAAGAAAAATACGATCAGTATGATGATACAAAGCGGATCAGGATTCATTGCAGCCGAAAAAAACAGACGATTATCCTAACAGTTAGTGACAATGGCAGCGGTATCGACGAACAAGACCGGGAGCACATTTTCGAACCATTCTACACTACAAAAAACGAAAATATGGGAACCGGCCTGGGGCTATCTATCTGTTTCGGTATCATACAAGAGATGGATGGAACGATTAGCTGCCGGAGCAAGCAAGGCCAGGGTACGGACATGATAATCGAGTTACCCGCGCTCAACTAAAGGAGATTTTAACAGATGGATACACTTCATATACTTGTGGTTGACGACGAAAAAGGCTACCGGGATGAAATAGGGGAATACCTGACAGAATGCGGATTTACCGTGTTTACTGCTGAAACACCCTCTGCAGCCTTGGCTGTGATAAACTCCGAAGCTATAGATATTGTAATTGTGGACCTGCGTCTGCCGGAAATGAACGGGATAGAATTGATGCAGAAGATCCATCTGATTAATGCTGATATAGGTGTAATTATTATCAGCGGGCATGGTGCTATAGATAGTGTACTCTCCGCAATGCATGAAGGGGCATTGGATTTCTTCCCTAAACCGTTTGATCTGATAGACATCCGTTGTGCTATTGAACGCACCCGCAAATACATAGAGTTAAGCAGCCGCTACAGTGCAATCCAAAACACCTGTAATAACCTAATGGAGGCCTTGAACAAGGATGGCGGCATCCCACTAATAGGTGTGAGCCGCAGCATGAAAAACGTCGCAAAGATGATTGAGCAGGTAAGCCCGAATCCCAATACTGACGTGATGATTACCGGGGAAAGCGGAACCGGCAAGGAGATAGTTGCCCGCGCAATTCACAATCTCAATTCGCAGAGCAGAAAGGTGTTTTTTGACGTGAACTGTACAGCCATTCCTGAAACCTTGTTTGAAAGTGAGTTCTTTGGGCATACCCGAAACGCCTTTACAGGTGCAATGACCGATAAAAAAGGCTGGTTCGAGATAGCCAATGGCGGCACCCTGTTTTTGGACGAGATAGGAGACTTATCGCTTAATATGCAGGCAAAGCTCTTAAGAGTGCTGGAAGAACGGAAGATTAGAAAGGTGGGCTCCTCAACAGACATCCACTTGAATATCAGGATTATCGCTTCTACCAACAGGGACCTGGAAGCCATGATCGAGCATAAGCAATTCAGGAATGACCTGTTCTACAGGTTGAACCGCTTCCCGATCCACATTGAACCACTGAGGGAGCGCAGCAAAGATATCCTGGTTTTACTGGAATTTTACAATCGGCACTTTTCCTCATCAATGAAGAAGCCCTTGAAGCCTTTCTCTCCGAAAGCAATGGAAAGTCTTCTGGCTTATTCCTATCCGGGTAATGTGAGAGAACTGAAAAACATGGTGGAAAAAGCAATCATTCTTACCGATAAGCATAGTAAAGAACTCACTCTAAACGTCTTCCCCGAACTACAGATTAACTGTAGAAAAAAAGAACAGATATCCGAAGATGACCTTGATCTCGCCAAGCTGGAGCTGATGGAAATTGAAATGATTAAATGCGCCATGTATAAATCAGGCAACAACAAGACAAATGCAGCAAATGCACTGAAGATCACCCGGACAAGTCTAAATCGTAGGATTAGGAAACACAATTTGGAATTCTAAGGCCTGGGTCACTCTCTAATCAGAAAAAATATACTCTGTCCAAGCGGATTATCTCCACTGGACGAAAGCGTTCAAAACACTGAACGGTTCTGGATCATCAGTTAAACTACTTATTAACAACATCATACAGAGCTTCTTCTTCAATTCCTGTTTCAATCAAACTGAACGATTACGTTCATCTCAACTACTGACAGGTTAGGCTAAACATCTAATTAACAAGTCATTAGCTGGCAATAGATGCATTGGCTCTTTGCTTGCTATCTAAGCTAATTATGAATACATTGGAAAACGTAATTGTCTATCAATCAGCGCTACTTGAAACCAGAGAACTGGTGGAACACTTTCATAATCTTGGTTATGAGCCTCTTCTTGTGGATAAACGCTCAACCCTGCTCAGTGCATGCAGCCAGGGGAATCATGAGAAAGTGTTTATCGAAGTATGCAACTTATCCGATATCAGGCTGATCAACGCTATTCGTCAAGTGTATAACGATGTGGACATCGTTTTAATAGTAAAACCCGGTCTGGAGGACATAATAGACGTACTGCAAAACAACCAATATCAGATCGTCAATAGTATTATGAACTTATCGAACGTCGACCCAAATCAATGAGCGGCATGATTCACCCTCATTATCTACGACCTGAGAGCCCTACCAGAGCACTTGGGATATATAATCTAACCCAACTAACTACAGGAGAAAAGATGAAGACGAATCTCAAACTTTTGTTATCCGTACTGTTCTTGATGATAACAGCATTACCTGTTTTTGCCCTTTTCCCGGGTAATTGCCTCAATTTTGAAAGTGGTGATTATGTGTCGGGCAGTGGGATACCTGCTAGTTTTCCTAATGGTTTCACCATTGAGGGATGGATAAACCACTCCAGTTTAAGCCCAAACATTCAGCGTTACTTTACCGTGCTGGGTGAAAATATAGTACTGCGCCTGGATGAGGGCAGGGTAGATTTCTACATCAAAGCAAGCTCTGGAGCTCAATATCGTGTTCGCCCTGTAAATGTGTTGGCCACTGGACAATGGTATCATGTGGCAGCAACTTATGATGGGGCCACGATGAAGTTGTATGTAAACGGTTCTCTTATGGGTCATACGACTACTTCCGGTGGCTTGTTCCCCATTGCTGGGGGCGCATATAATATCGGTAATGGTGGTGAACCCATGATCGGAAAAATTGATGAGTTGAGGCTGTGGAATGTCGTACGCAATCAGTCGGATATTGCAGCTCACCTCTATCAAGAGATTCCTGTAACCCAAACCGGCTTGCGCTCCAACTGGAGATTCAATGAAAGCAGTGGAACAGTAGCAGCGGATCTTTGTGGAAACTCCCATGGGACTCTGATAGGTATGAGCGATGCAAACTGGGTGGCTCACACAATTCCACATCAGTGGTATGTGGGCGAAAGTGGGACAATTTCAACCAATACTACCTTTGTTAACGATGTAACCGTTGTTCACGATGCCACACTTACTATCGATCCTGGCGTTACGCTGAGTTTTGCCCCTGGTAAGAAGCTGATAATCTACGGAAATCTGATCGCTGAAGGGACTGCTGACAATAGAGTTACTTTTACCGCAAGTAACCCGGAAGCTGGATGGGGAGGTATTACCTTTGATGGTGGCGATTTACCCGACAGTAATAGTAAGCTGAAGTATAGCATCGTGGAGCACGGGCATAATACTGGTCATGGCGGCAATATTAAAGCTGATAGTTATTCTGTGCTGGAGCTAGAAAACTGTATCATCCGTGATGCGTATTGTGATATGTGGGGCGGAGCTTTATACGCTGTTGATTCCTCTGTAAGGATGATAAACTGCTTACTATATAACAATTACTCCCACATGGGGACTATTACGATAAACTATGCTGATGTAAAATTGCTCAATTGCACTATAGTAGATAATTCAACTTCTCTCAGCCCAGGGGCAATCCTCTGTCATCTCTTAAGCGATGACCCACAACCGGTGATAAGGAACTGTATAATTTGGAATAATGGCAGTTCCCCTATCGGCTCACTTTATGAAGATTTACCCACCGATGTTCAATACTGCAATATAGAGGGTGGTTACACGGGAACAGGTAACCTCAATACTGACCCAGGATTCACGGGTGAAACAGGAAATCCCTATGCTATATCCAAGACCTCATATTGTATCGAAGCAGGCATAAATGAAACCGCTGGACTTACTCTTCCGGCAACAGACCTGATGGGCAATCCCAGGATTTACAACCATTCCACAGCTAACGGAGTGGACATGGGGGCCTATGAATATCAGGGTTATCCGGCACCAATCAATCTTCGTGCTTCCGATGGTGACGATCGTTATCCCGGCTATGTCCAACTATTATGGGAATACATTTGGACTTATACTCACTCTCCCAACGAATTCAGGATCCTACGGAACGGAGCATACATCGGCACTGCATCTGGCCTGACACATTCCTACCAAGATTACAATGTTGTACCGGGCACAATTTACACCTATCAGGTATTGGTAGTTTCCGGCACGGTATCTGCGAGTTCACTGGAGGATATTGGTTATATCAAACCTAATGGGATTATATCCGGAAGAGTACAAACGATAAATAACAACCCTGTGACAGGAGTAAAAGTATCTCTTTCGCCTGCTGTGGGAAAATGCTTGCAACTCAATGCTGCCAGTGCCTCCAGCATCTCTATTCCCAATCCTGGAGTGTATTTGAATCAGGATTTCACGGTAGAATTGTGGGTCAAAACCGAGGACTCCGATCTAAACCTGTTGGATTCCGGCAATCATCATCTAAAGATAGTTGGCGGCCAAGTAGTATATACTGATGGAAACCACACTCTTACCCAGCAGGATACAGCGGTTGCTGTGAACGATAATAGCTGGCATCATATCGCTGTGGTAAACAACGTTAGCGCCAACACTGTAGAGATGTATCTCGATTCTTTCAAAGTGGCTGTGGCTACAGGCTATTACTTTGCCAACTATACAGCAGGAGACTTTACTGTTCCCTCAGGATTTACGGGCTATCTGGATGATCTGCGGCTCTGGGAAGCTGTCCGGGATTCCTCCCAAATAGTGGATGCCATGAGTATCGTGATGCCCAGCAATTCGGCAGGATTAAAAGGATACTGGGCGATGAATGAAGGCATCGGAACCATGCTGTTTGATGGCACAAACTATGCCCATAATGCGGTGGCAAGCAATTGTATCTGGTCTTCCAGTGATGCAGGAATGGCTTTGGGTGCTATGACCAATAACTGGGGGGATTATGTAATTTCACAAATTCCTTATGGAAATTCCACCACATTTACAGTCACACCTTCCAAACCCGTACATATCTTTCAACCCGAAACAAGAACGGTTACCCTCAGTTCCAGCAACATCGCAGCTAACAACGTGGATTTTACGGACAACTCGATGATTCCCATCTCGGGCAAAGTAAGGTTTTATGGCACGATTATCCCTGTCGTAAATGCCAGCATCTGGCTCAATGGGGTGCAAGCCATCCCGCCGGTGCTTACGGATGCCACCGGCTCTTATGTGCTGGAAGTAGAGCATGGAACATCTTGCAATGTTAGTGTTGTGTTCAATGACCATGTCTTTACAGGCAATGGTGATCTGGGAGCCGTTACCTTTCCCATGGCCAATGTAAACTTTACAGATACGTTTCAAACTCAGCTCTGCGTACAGGTCGTAGGTGGCAGCCAGTCATTCCCTATCGGTAATTATAAGATCACGGCAACGACGGTAGATGATAGCTATGATTACATACAGGTCTTTAACGAAGGTAACACAGCAAATTGGGGATCAGGGCAATTAGTATTGACCAATCTTCCTCCGCTAAACTACAATATCGTTATAGCTCCCTTCTCAGGCCCCAATAATGACCCCTTCGATCTGCAAGTTGATCCTCTTTTCACTAAAAACAAGAGTATAGACCTTAGTGATGCAGATGCACAGGGCGATACCTTGCGCTTTGAATGGCGTGCTCCTTTGCAAGCTGAGGTAACATGGGATCCTGCCCTGGAGCTGAAGTATATGGCGAGTGATAGCTCCCATAGTTATGGCTTCTATGTGATGCAGCAAAACGTGTGGCAGGAAGCGGTGGTAAGAGCCGTGGAGGATTACAATTATGGTAGTTACACAGACCATATCATATCTTTGACAGATTGTGATATCGAGATTACCGATGATGTGGGTGCGATCCCCACCTCTTCAACAAGCTTGAACGGAGCGAACAGCTTCACTTACAGCTTTGCTCCCTATCTACCCAATATTACATCCGGCGGAGACCGGTCTTATCAGAAAAACCTGCAAATCACGGTATCAGATCCGGACACAGAGCGTTCTGCCACCAATATCACCTGGATTCTTACAGAGGGAGCAAGTCCTCGGGGGAGTACTTATTCCTCTACATCACCTGAGATTCCCATTTTGATCTTGCATGATCCTCCAGGAGATGGAAGCTATGCCTCTTTCGACCAATCCAGTTCACATTCCTATGCCATGAGCTTCTCGTATTCCGACAGTGAAGGTTCGAGCGCTCAGGCAAAAGTGAGCTTGGGATTAGATGTCACCTTTAACACGGGCATTATGTTCAGTGTGCAAACGAATTTGGATGTTGTTGCCGATCTGGGTTATGGCTATACTACATCCAGTACTTTAGTTAGTGACACCACCATGACCACGACGCTCACGACTTCGGAGGCATACCAGACATCCAGCCAGGACATGTTGATCGGACAAGCCTCCGATTTGTATATAGATACGCCGCCCATAACCAAGGGAGCGGCAACATGAACAGTGAGGCAACCACCA
>JAZHDE010000249.1:0-11720 GCA_036584515.1 Candidatus Cloacimonadota bacterium
GCTTCCAGATCCTGATCAAAACAATAGAGCTTAATGCCAGGACAAGCCTGAAGCATAGCGAGACTGTGCCCGGCTCCCCCCAAAGTGGCATCCACATACACCGCCCCCGTCCGAAGCTGGAGAGCTTCCAAGCATTCAGACAGCATGACGGGAACGTGGTAACTACTCATTTCTGATAATCTTCCGAATTGAACTTCTTGCGATGCAATTCGAGCTTGGATTTGCGGATAGTATTGAAGGTATCCGGATTCCACAAACTGATATAGTGGCCTTCTCCTTTGATGATCACTTTATCTGTGATCCCGGCATCTTCCAGAAGCTGCTCGTGGATTCTCACTCTGCCAGGACCTTCCAATTCCTGCTCGGTCATGGCAAAGTCTATGAGCTGAGTTCTAAGGAGCTTGTCGTCGTCCGTCCCGGATTTGAGCCTTTCCAGGGTTTCCTTCCAGTTGTCGATCGGGTAGATGGCAATGGTATCATTGGGACCCAGGGTAACGATCACGCTGCGGCTGGCTTCGGCAGCAAATTTCTTTTTGAAACTTGCCGGCACGATCACCCGCTGCTTGTTTACCGAGTTCTCAAAGTATCCTAAAAATTCTCCGGACATCCTGGCTTCCTTTTCTCTTCATTTTCTGGTATTGCCTATTGGCCTTGATTTGGGGAGCAACTCATGAGCTTTTATGAGTTTTTTTGAGCTCCTGTTGCAATACTTTGAGACATTATGATTCCTGTCAAGAGGAATGTGAGTTTTTTTTCATTTATTTCTGCAGCGCTGTCTCCAATACTGAACAGGATTGATGAAAGCCTCTTATCTCCTTGATTTTCAGGATAATGACAGTTTGTGAATTGACTTGTGCTGAAGTGGACTCTGCTTAAGTTTTGTCATAGATACACCATTTTATTCAATGATCTCTGGCTGCTAATTGCACCTGGATAGCTTACTCGTTTCACGGATTATTCATAACGTAACACAGGATAAGACCTTACTTAGCTTCCGCTAAAGGATCGCTAAGGCTACGTTAAAGTTACGCTAATGAATCGAGTAAGGGAGAAATGGAGTGGTGGAGTGTTAGCCAAATCTGGGGACGCGAAGCGGCGAAGTCTTGGTCACATAATACTAATTACTGATCTCCGTTCACTGGATCAGAGATTGACCTCTGCCCATACACCGATGCGGAAGATGGTGGTGCCGTCGTCCATCTTCTTGTTGCTGGTTTTCTCAAAGGAACCTGTAAGCCCTCCGCGGATGTTGCGGTCAAATTGGTAGGTTGCTCCGGGGGTGATGGCAAAGCGGCTGGTATCGCGGTCCACTTGGGTGGCTTCTCTGCCTTTGGTCTCGTCGAAGCTGCGTTCATAGGCTATTTGCAGAGTGGAGCTTAGTTCATTACTGATATGTATGCGCCTGCGTGTGAAGGGAATTGTGAATCCTCTTCCTGCCCGGAGTGAGTAGGAGAAATTGCTGTTGAAGGTCTGAGTATCGGTGGATTTGATAATATCGTAGCTTTCCATATCGGTAGTGTTTACAGAGTGGGAAATGGAATAGCTCAGATTCACGCTGAGGGCATTCATGACGCTGGTGGTAAAGCCCAGTAGCGGATTGAGCGAAGTGGTCAGAGTCTCCTGCTTGGGTCTTTCCCAATTCACATCACCGGTTTGACGATTGGTGAGCTGGAAACCGGAATTGAGCCTAGAGCCGGAGAGGTAGCGATTCATGCCAAACCACTGGTCAAAGCCCATAAAGGTGAGGGTCAGATCCGGGAAAGTGGTGGCAACAGTCTGGTTACTGGCACTGGAATAGCGTTTATTGATACTATAGGAATAGCTTAGCATACTATCGAAATTGCGTCCCAGATTCAGGCCTGAAGATATTGAAAGAGTGTTATCGTTGCTGGTGGCATCCAAAAAATCGGGCGCTACGGAGTGAGGCAGGCCGATCTGGAAGGCAAAGGGCGGACGTTCTTCTTTCCTGAGGTAGTTCATGGAATAGCTATTCTGATAGGAAAGGTTCAGATTCTTGAGCTTTGCCAGATATCCTATCAATAACGAAGGCAGATGCAAGCCCCCAGAAGCGGTTCTGCCGGGCTCACCCTCACGGGGTTCGGCACCGGGCTCTTCAAAGCGTGGCTCATCCACGGGAAACTCTGGTTCCTTAAACTCTTCACCCGGCATCATTTCTTGCTCGCGGCGAGATTCCTCACGGCGACGTTCCTCTTCCCTACGCCGTTCTTCTTCCCGGCGCAGTTCTTCCTCCGGATTGGGCTTGATTTCTTCCTCTTTGATCTCAGGTTCTGGGTCATCCCGAGTCTCTTCCGGGGGAGCTTGGATTCCTGTGCTATCCGCCTGAGCTTCATCCCGGAGACGGTTCTGTTCCCGTTCTTCCAATTTCCGACGGTGATTCTGCTGCATGTTGCGAGCCAGGTTACCCAGGAAATTGGCATTTTGCAGGGTCAGATTGGCCCGGATGTTTCTCAGATTGCCGCCATCGCTCTGAAAATAGTCTTCTGGCTGGCCTTCCACATTCTGCGTGTATTTCTTTTGGTATTCAGAAAACTTGGTGCCCACTGTAGTGCTGAATGTAAAGACGTTTGAGAGGTAACTGGGATTGTAGGCAAGCTCTGCATCCTGAACATATTCGGTTTCTTTGCCCAGGTTCAGAGATTCCCAATAGTTCTTTTGCAAGAGGTCACGCTTGGTATTGAGCCGCAATCTGGCGCTTAGATCTGTAAGAAGAGACCAATTGATATTGTTATCCGTAGTCATTACCCGGCTGGCTTGGGTCTGAGTCCGGGGATACCAGCCCAACACTCCCTCTCTGGTTTCCCAGTTGAAGCTATTGGGCAAGCTGGCATTGAAGGTGAAGCTATTGTTCCAAGTGGTGGGAAACCAACCGAAACGATAGTTTCTAAAGAGGGGAAAGCTCACCTTATCCGGAGTGAAGCTTAGGTTGTAATTCAGGGTTCCACGCCAGGAGCGAATATCGTCCTTGGTGGTGGGAGTGCGCCGGGAGGAATCCTCGTAATGGGCACTGAAGGAAGTTCTATAAAGAGTATAGAGCAGAATTGGGTTTCTGGGAGCCGTGCGTTGACTAAGGGCAATATCGGCAGCATACACCAGGCTTTCGTTCATCTCTCGCTCTTTTTCTGCTTCATCAGTGATGCTTTCACGCAGGAGATCGGAATTTGCCCGGAAACGAGGCACACCCAGGCTGTAGGTGCGGCTCAGATTCAGCGGCATATCCACTCCCCAAGTCTGGGGGAAGAATTTGCCCAAGAAGTAGCGGTTGTTGATCGTGAGGCTTCTCAGGCTGGTGAAGGTATTTGATCTGCCTCTTTGGATGGTGGGATTAAAGTTCTCGCTCTTATCCTCATAATCGATATCCAGGGTCATCAGATCCGCCAGCACAGTATTGAGCGATAGTCTTTTGGCGATGCCTATATCCTGATACGGGTCAGAGAGACGAAGGTCGTTGTAGTACACTGTTCCCGTATAGGGCTGAGGATTGGCTATGTCCTCCGGATTTGAGATGCCAAAATAGATATCGCGAATATTAGTGAGAGTGGGCTGTCCTTTATAGGACACAGTGTATGATCCGTAGGACTGTGAGCCTTCGGTGGCAGTGGGATCAACCTGCTTCAGCGAGGATAGCTCCTGCAGGCGATAGATAAAATCGTTCCAAAGCTCTTCTTGCATCTTGGACTGCCAGTCGTTGACCTTAACCCGCTGTCTGATCTGGTAGTAATGCAGAGAATCTGCTCCCACTCTGAAGATGATATCCAGTGAATCCGGATAGGAACCCATGACATCTGTTGTCTCCGGGTAGATCCAGAACTTTACTTTATCGTAGGAAAGCAAGTTATAGGGGTCAAAAAGGCGTTGGCGCAGGAGGCACTGATCCCCGGGCTGAAGGTTGGAGAGGGAAAGAGTCAGGGCAGACTCATTGGTCTCTCTTCTGTCTTCTATAAAGACTGTTCCGGGCGGGGGAGTGTAATGCATCCGGTTTTTCTGGTTATTTACTATTCCGGTGATATAGCTGGTGTTGTAGAGCAATAGATCAGATTCAGTGAGCGGGATGCCCTGTGAATCCCGGATGTAGAAATCCTGCCATTTGTTGCCAACCACGGAAGCATCAGCGATCAAAACCTTGGCGGTTTGATCGGTTTCCAGCCAGATTCTGGCAAAAGAGATCTTCTTTAAGCTGGGCACAATTCCTGTGCTGGAATTATTCACAATCTGATAGTAGGCAGGATCTGAGATGGGGATGCGATACAAGCGCCAACCGTCATGATTTATATTTTCCAAGTGTAGGGAATCATTTAAAGACACTGCGTAGGCAAGATATCTGTCCAAAGTGTTCAAGACTCCGTTTCCATCCAAATCCTCAGTATCCAAAACACCATTGTTTTCTGTTCCGTTGATGTGGGGATAATCCCCGGTTTGCGAATCTATCTGGTTGGATGCCAAGTCGTTGGGGTCATGCCCGGGCTCTCCGTGAACGATGCCGTCCAATCCGGTGTCCTCTTCCAGAGAGAGAACTCCGTCGTTGTTTACATCCTCACGATTGATCTCTCCCAATCCGCCAAATTCTGTGTAAAAATCTTCGTTAATGTCACCCAGATCAAAGTGTAAAATAGCATTAGGAGCGGGAGTGTTGGAAGGAACGTCCAGCTTCACCAGCACTTCGATATACTTCTTTTGAGAGAAATCCAGTTGATTGCCCAAGTACTTCATGATCCCACCCCAGCTCCATATAGATGAGCCGGGTAGCCCCATGTCATTGGGAAAGACCTTCATGGCCAGAACTGTGACTGTTTCTCGCTTTTCGCGTTCCGTGAGAGTGAGGGGATCTTCCAATTGCTCCCTGCGGATGTTTTTGGGGTTGTACCAGATGCTTCTACCCTTGGCAAGAGAGGTACCCCAAGGTTTGGATGCAAGGTTCCAGGTGCTGAGTGAAGAACCCATAGGGTATGAATCCACGATGGATTCCATATCGTCAATATAGGCAATCCCTTCCTTTGTATCCGGGTCACCATATATTCTGGGTATGGTATAAGCTATTTCGCCCGAAAGAGTGATTCTGGATTCCGCATTGGTACGAATCAGAGGCAAGGCATCAAGCCAGCGGGTGAGGAACATGGGTTTCATGTTGATCGAACCGTCGACATCAGCCATCCACATCTCGATGTTCTCATTGCCAATTCTCGGACGACGGTCACTGACACTCTCGGAACGATAGATCAGAGTGCCGCCGAGTTTGGCATAATCCGTGAGATTCCAATCCGCTCTCAAGCCCGCAAGGTTCTTTTTTGCCACCGCAAAGGTGCTGCGATATTCATAATCAATCTCGATCTTGGCATCCGGATCCTTGCCTTCAGATGAAAGGAAGGTGATCCTGCCAAAGTCATAATCCACCAGATAGTCGATGTTCTCCCTTTGAACCCGGGAATTGACCATCACCCGGACGCTTCCCCGTAAAATGCCACCCTGAGCCAGCTCAATGGATTCTCTGCCAATCTTACCCTTCACCGAGATATAAAGCTTGAAATCGTTGTTCAGAAACTCGTTTTCATCTTCATATACATACCCGTCTCCCAAAGGGCGGAAAGGCTCTATAAAGGGGATAAAGACCAGCCCCCGGGCTAAATTGACAGTATTGTCATCTCCATTGATCAGGCCATCACCGGTGCTATCCATTCTCAGGTAGTCTGTGTAGGTGATAATCTGCCCCACAGCCAGGCTGTCCGGAACGTTGTAGATACGTGTGCGGTCTGTGTTTTCGGTGTAAACCTGCAGGGTGAAACCATCGTTTTTGACGTTGGTCTTATTCAAGTTATAAACGTTACGCATCTGGTAATGCCAGACGCTGAAAGAATTGCCCGGATCAAATCCCTGGTTGCTTTTTCTGATGGGTTTGGCATGCCGGATTCCATCTTCCTCATTGCTGTTGGCAGGCACAGGAGTGCCGTCTCTTTGCACGTATCTCACTGCCAGAGTGTGACGCCTGTCCACCGCTCTCAGGACTTGAATAACACCAGTATTGTAATCTGTGACAAAGTCTGTTCCCTCTGTAAGCTCTTCATAATACGGAGTATAGAATTCTGTTTCGCTGGTATAGACCGGATCACCTTCATCGGCTGTGATACCGTCATTGATGGTGTTGGCATCGTCCAGATAGAGCTTCACAGTACCATTGGCAGGCAGAAGATTGGAATCTTGAATCAGCCAGGCACCAGTGTTATCTGTTTTTATAGCGTTGTTCAGATAGCTTTCCGGGATATTGGGTCCCATATCGGCTTCGGAATAGAGGCTAAAGATTTCATAAGGATCGTTGAGATAGTAAAAAGTCCTGTTGGTATAGTCTTTACTGCGGAAGATGGTGGAATCTGCCTGGCTGGTACCCACATAGGTCTGGGTATTTTTCTCTCCCTCTTCTTTACTGGCTATCATGGAAAGATCAAGGTTGCCATACTTGAGCTTGGAAGTGACCCCAAACAGACCCTGGGAACGCGTGGAGTAACTGATGTAACGGGACCCCGAGAGAGATAGGGTGATGTTTCCTGCTTCGACGCTATTGATCAATTCATCTTCATCACCGGTGTATTTGATGTTGATGTTGTTGGGATTAAAGATCTGCTCGTCCATGGCAGAATTGTATTTGAGGTTCACAGCTATCTTCTCACCGATAGTGCCTGTGAGCCTGAGGTTTGTCTCTTGTTCCATCTTAAGGTCAAATCTGGCGTTATTGCTGGTCTCCCAGATCGGCACACGTTTTCGTTTGGTGGTGCTGCCTGAGATGGTAATCTTCTGAGTGCCGTCCAGATTGAGTCGTCCTGCCCGGGTACCAAATACTCTTTGCACAGCTCTTGGCATAGCTATGGTGGGAAGCTCTATCACAAATTCCCGGATCAATCCGGTCTGAGTAGTCTGAGTTGCTTGAGCTCTGGTGCGGCCGTGAGCTATCAGGGTGGATCGGAAGACCTTGCGGCGAAGATTAGCCACGTAGGTATCCAAAGGGATGATTAGTTCTGGCGTAATCAGGAAGGTATCGTTCTTTTGGGATACTCTGATCGTATTAGTTTCGGGGTCATAACTATCTGTGCGCGTGGGAGCCATGCCCTGAATTCTGTAGGCTTGGGTCTTATTAAAGTTCAAACCCTTATTGATCTTATAGATATCACGTTGGTTATATACAATTGGTGCATAGCCTTCCAGATAGAGTCGGGGAACCATATTGGCAGAAAGGCAGGTTGTCCCAGACAGGATTAAGGCCAGCCAGATCAGCTTGAGCCAAATGCCAATACTGCCGCTTTTCGGCATACTAAAGCCCCAGCTCCTTCAAGGCAAGACCTGCCAGCACAAGCCCTTGCAGAGTTAAACCCCGGTTCACCAAGTCAACAGATTTCATTCCCGGTGCTATCAGCGAGGATAAGCCACCGGTCAGGATGACAAAGAGAGGGGTTTTCTGGGGATACTCGGCTTTTATCCGAGCGATGAAGCCTTCCAGCATCAAACAGTGACCCAATACTATCCCGGAAAGCAAAGCGTCTGTAGTATTCTGACCCAGTACTGTCTTGGGATACTCTAGCTCAATCTCACCCAGCATAGCAGCTTTACTGATCAGATTATCGGCAGCAGTCTTCAGACCCGGCATGATGGAAGCAGCCTCGTAATAGCCATCCGAATTGACCAATTGGATAGTGGTGGCAGTTCCCAAATCTATGACCAGACAGTTGCGTTTGTAAAGCTTCCAGGCAGCATAGGCATTGACCACCAAGTCTGGACCTATATAGCTGGGATCAGGATAGGGATACCTCATGCCCAGAGGGCTGTTACCATCTATGACATATAGTTTTAGACCCAGTTCTTCTTCTATGGATTGTCTCCAGATCAGGCTAAGATCGGGAACCACACTGGCCAACACAGCAAAATCCAAAGCAGGCAGAGAGCTCAGCTCCAGACGAAGCTGTGCGCAAAGCTCAAGCTTGGAAAGGTCGCGCCGGGATTCCACAATAAAGGAAACAGACCGCGTTTCACCCTCGAAAACGGCGCAATTGGTGTTTGTATTCCCGATATCTATGACCAGGATTTTATGCACTGGATCCATTGATAGCATATTCCCAACTAATTCTCATAATCTGCTTAAATATATAAAAACAAACACAGGCCACAGATTCCACCTAGCATGAGAATCACCAGATTATGTCAATAGTTTTTTCACTCAAAGCCAAGTTCCTTCAGGGACGAAGCCTTCTTTCGCCAGTTCGGATTTATCTTTACCCAGAGATGCACTTGCACTTCCAGACCCAAAAAAGCTGCCAATTGACGTTCCGCATACTCCCTGATCTTTGCTAACTGCGTGCCGTTCTTCCCGATAAGGATCACCTTTTGAGAATGACGTTCCAACCAGATCACAGCATTGATAATCACTTTGTCTGGTAACTCTGTGTAGCGATCTATCAACACTGCTGCTGCATAAGGTAGTTCCTGCTCCAGCATATGGAAGATACCTTCCCGGATCACTTCCCTGGCAAAGAAGCGCATGGGCAAATCTGAAAGCTGATCTTCCTCGTAATATGGCTCATGAAATGGAATAAAAGCAGTGAGGGAATCCAGCAAAGCAGGCAGATTCTCCCCTGTGTAGGCAGAGACGAAGTGAGTTTCATTGATGGAAGCAGGCAGGAGGCTGGTGAGCTTCTCTTGATCGTAGCTCTGCAGCCCGTCGATCTTGTTGAAGACAGCTATCTGAGGGTTTTTCAGATGCTTCAGATGCTCCAGAACTTCCAGATCGTACTCCGTGGGAAAATTGCGGATGTCCGCCATGAAGATCACCAGATCGACATCTTTGAAGGCATCGCTCCAGATCTTGAGCATCTTGCGCTGCATCTCATAGCGCGGCTTTAGGTAACCGGGAGTATCCACAAAGACTATCTGATGCTTCTCGTCGTTCCAGATGCCCTTGATGGCATAGCGGGTGGTCTGAGGTTTGGGACTGGTTATGGAAAGTTTCTGCTCCAATATCCGGTTCATCAGAGTGGATTTACCGGTATTGGGCTTCCCCACTATGCACACGAAACCGCTGCGAAAATCTGCTGCTACCACAATTCTCCTTTATAAAAACCGGCTCAGTCCCGTATATCGACAGGACTGAGCACTAACGGACTATTCTTTAAAGAGTCTCAAAGACGCTTTTGATGATGGCTGCGCATTCATCCAGCTCGTCCTCGGTAATTACCAAAGGAGGTGCCAGACGGATTATGTGCCGGTGAGTAGGTTTACAGAGGATACCTTTTTCTTTGAGCATCAGACACACATCCCAGGCTTCCACGCCGTCTTTGGGTTCGACCACGATGGCATTGAGCAAGCCGCGACCGCGCACGAGCTTCAGCATGGGGTGATTGATGGCTCTCAGTGAAGCACGGAATCTTTCACCCAGAGTGAAGGCACGCTCGGAGAGCTTTTCGTCTTTGACCACTTCCAGAGCGGCTTTGGCAACAGCACAAGCCAGCGGGAAACCACCAAAGGTGGAGCCGTGCTGACCCGGCTTGATAGTAAGCATGATCTCACGATCTGCCAAAACTGCGGAAACTGGCAACACACCACCGGAAATGGCTTTTCCCAAGATCAGGATGTCCGGACGGACGTTTTCATAATCACAGGCCAAAAGCTTACCCGTGCGGGCAATACCGGTCTGCACTTCGTCGGCAATGAAGAGTACGTTATGTTCTTTGCAGAGCTCGAAACAACGCTTCAGATAGCCTTCATCCGGCACAAAGACCCCGGCTTCACCTTGAATCGGCTCAACGATGAAGGCAGCGACGTTCTTGCCATGCTTGGCAAGGGCATCAGCCAGAGCATTGGCATCATTGTAAGCAATCTTAACGATGCCGGGAATGAAGGGGCCAAAGCCATCGTAGCAATCCGGATCGGTAGAAGCGGAGACCACGAAGAGAGTGCGGCCATGGAAGTTGTTTTCGCAGAAGATGATAATGGCATTGTCTTTCTCGATACCTTTGACAGTGTATCCCCACTTCCGGGCCAGCTTGAGAGCAGTTTCCACGCCCTCAGCACCGGAGTTCATGGGCAGTACCATATCATAACCGAAATAATCGGTGACAAACTTTTCATACTCGCCCAACTTGTTGTTGAAGAAGGCGCGAGACGTAAGCGTGAGCTCTTGGGCTTGGTCGCACAGAGCTTTTACGATCTTGGGATGGCAGTGTCCCTGATTGACGGCTGAATAGGCAGAAAGGAAGTCGTAATAATGATTTCCTTCCGGATCCCAGAGATGCACACCCTCACCCTTGGCCAGCACTACCGGCAGTGGATGATAGTTATGCGCACCGTACTTTTCCTCGAGTTCCATTGCTTCTTTGGAACTGATCTTTCCGTGAACTAGATTGTCGGACATGATTCCTCCATTTATCCTTTTTGTTTTGATTATTATTCCTTCTGACCAAGTTAAAAACCCCAATCTTTGTGTCAACCCAAAGTTTAGCCCAGTTCCGGAAAGAAATACGGATCAACGCTTGATTAAGGCGTTGATCCGGGAACAAAGAGCATCTAGCTCACTTCAGCAGTATTGCTCTCCTAGTTTGAAGCTCGCCAGGATTTGACAATCTAAATATGTATATTCCGGAAGCTTGGTTGATGCCATGCTCATCGGTAGCATCCCAACTGAAACTGTGAGTACCTTGACTCAGAACCCCGTTATACAATGTCTTAACTAATTGCCCTCGCAGATTATAGACGTCCAGCGTTACCTCTCCGGACTTTGGCAGAAAGAGACTGACCCGAGCCTCCGGATTGAAAGGATTGGGATAGACAGCGCTCAGAGAGAGGGGCTGGGGACTTTCAGTATCATCGTTGTTTGCCACCCAATCTCCAGTCCTGAATCTTCGGGAAGTGGAGTAGAGGCTGCTCCCAAAGCTATTTCCTGCCGAAACCCTCCAATAGTACCAGCAGTATGGCTCCAAACCACTCAAAGCATAAGAAGTCCCAGCGATAGGACCCAGCTCAGCTAATGACTCTGTAAAATAAGCGTTTCGTGCCACTTGTAGATGGTAAAACTCAGCCAGATCCGCCTCCTGCCACCTCAGTACAGGATTCAAGCAAATGTCCTGACTCTGATGTCCCGGGCTGAGTAAAGATGGGATTTCGGGGGATTCAGACACTGCGCCGGTGTGAAAAGTTAAGACTTGAGATGCTGGACTCCATAGATTTATAGCTTTGGCATATACCCTCCAATAATACTGAGTAAAAGCCGAGAGCAGATTAACCTGCGCTGTTGTCCCCTGGGTTACGATTTCTCTATCCAGGGTGGAGAACTGAGGATCGCAGGATAGCTCCAAACGGTAACTCTGTGCAGCCGGAACCGCATTCCAACTTAGTTGAGGATTCGTAGCAACCCCTTCCTGATTATTCTCCGGCCACCCGATCAAATTTTTTACCCTTACATTCAGTGCAGTTTCTTTTTTCAGAATACCTTTTCTCTTGCTTTGATAAACAAGGGCTGCGCTGTCACTGATACCTGCAACAAACCTTGGCTTGCTATCAACAGTAAAACCTTTACGAAAATTTCCTACAGTATAAGGACTTATCCAAACGAAATCATAAGATAAGATAGACAAGATTTCCGCAAGGACTGAACCACTTTTGACCCAATCCCAAGGGCGTCGCCGCCGGCCTCGGCCGCGAACTCTACGAAGTGCCCGTGGGCTTCAAAT